>NZ_JAPRFV010000002.1:0-292162 GCF_035725965.1 Enterococcus sp. E5-162
GAAGCGTACGACTTGCATGTATTAGGCACGCCGCCAGCGTTCGTCCTGAGCCAGGATCAAACTCTCATAAAAAGTTCGAACAATCTTACGATTGTTAAGCTCAATTTGTTTGCTAGCATATTGCTTGCTTGTTAAAAATGTTTGTTGTCTTGAATTGAATCAAGACGCCCTACACATTTGGTTTGTCTTACTTTGTTCAGTTTTCAAAGGTCTACTTCATCGGAAATGTTTTTCCGATTTATTTTGGCTGCCGTAGCAACTTTTATATCATATCAGAGTGGCAAGTGATTGTCAACTCTTTTTTAAAAGTTTTTTTCGATTTCATTTTTTTGAAATCTTTCAGCAACTCATTTATCATAACTTGTCGTTTGTTATTTGTCAAGAACTTTTTTGAAGTTTTTTTCAATAGAATCAACCTTCGCAAGCTGTTCTTTTTTAACGACTCAGTTATCTTATCATGTCACTATCAACATGTCAATAACTTATTTTTTATTATTTTAAGTTATTGGTGTTCTTTTGAACAAATAATAATATATCAACATCACATACGAAAGTCAATAAGAAAATGCTTATTTATCAACATTTCCAGCTTATATGATCGTTAGTTAGTTCTGCTCCTTTTTTGTTCGTCTTTATAACCTTAAAAAACGAAAAATCCTTTTATTTTCAGTTTAACGTTCATGTTTTTGTCCTATTTATGAGGACCAAATCTCTCACCTTCTAAAATTTTCCTTAACAAAGTGCTGCTTTTATCTATTTCTGCTTTTTTTTGCTAGAATAATAGTAACAATATGACTCTGGAGGATTTATTTATGAAAATTTTGATTGCTGACGACGATAAAGAAATCGTTGAATTATTAAGTATCTATGTTCACAATGAAGGCTATGAAGCAGTAAAAGCTTATGATGGGAAAGAAGCATTATCTAAAATCAGAACAATCCCTGATATTGAATTACTTATTTTAGATATCATGATGCCAGAGATGGACGGGATGCAAGTAGTGAAAGAGCTACGAAAAGAATCTCAAATCCCAATCATTATGCTGACAGCAAAAACTACTGATATGGATAAGATCAAAGGACTGGTGGCTGGTGCAGATGATTATGTAACCAAACCGTTTAATCCATTAGAAGTAATGGCTAGAGTAAAGTCTCTATTACGACGTACAAAAATGCAGATCGCCCCAGATCAGCCTGATGTATTAGAAGTAAATGCATTAATCATCAACAAAGATTCTCATGAAGTTAAAACAATTGATGGGAAAGAAATCCAGTTAACAGCTTTGGAATTCGGTATCCTCTACTTACTTGCTAGTCATCCTAATCGAGTATTTAGCGCAGATGAAATTTTTGAGCGTGTTTGGAAACAAGAAAGTATTGTCTCTGCTAAAACTGTCATGGTTCATGTTAGCCATTTAAGAGATAAGATCGAAGAAGCAACTGGTGGTGAAAAAGTCATTCAAACCGTTTGGGGAGTGGGCTATAAAATTGACGCAAGATAGTAAACGAGCAACTGAAAAACGCCGTCGGATCAACTTGACTTCAAAAGAAATCAGCGAATTGTTAGCGGAAGGAATCATCACGATCATCCTTTTACTTCTATTAAATGTTTCTATTTTGGTTGTTATCAGTTCGGTAATTAATAGTTCACCTTCTTTAACGAATGCGATTTGGGATTCAAAGAATATTTTTGCGGAACGATTGAACACTGATTTATTTTGGAACGGTCGAAACTTTATTATTCCCTTTTTCTTTCTATTAGATATCGGTGTTTTGTATTGGCGTTTGATTCGAAGATATCGCCAAATGCAATTACGACATATCATCAGTGAACTTCATTACATCGCAAATGGAAATTATGATCATCGTATCCCTTTTGAACTTAGTGGTGACTTAAGCCGAGTTGTAACAAGTATCAATGGATTGGTAGATAGCACAGTAGCAGCGATTGAAGACGAACGTAAAATCGAGAAATCAAAAGATGAATTGATCACAAATGTTAGTCACGATATCCGTACCCCACTTACTTCTATCATTGGATATCTAGGATTGATAGAAGATGGTCAGTATCACTCAGAAGAAGATCTTTTAAAGTATACACATACCGCTTATATTAAAGCAAAGCAGATGAAATCTTTAGTGGACGACTTATTTGAATACACTAAGGTACGCCAGCCTGCTGTCCCAGTAAATTTTTCTGCCTTTGATATGATCCAGTTGATCGAACAGTTAGCAGCTGATTTTGAGTTGGAAGCTTCTAAAAAAAATATCCAAATACTTGTGCAGTCAAAAGTAGATTCCCTTATCATGGATGGCGATACAGAAAAACTTGTACGTGTCTTCAATAATCTTTTGACGAATGCGTTGAAATATGGAAAAGGAGCAACGAAAATCGTGATCGAAGTAGAACGTGTCGGTTCAGAAGTTGTTGCAACGGTCAAAAATAATGGAGCAATGATCCCACAACAGGCAATCGATAATCTATTCGACCGCTTTTATCGTGTAGAAGAATCTCGGTCACAAGCAACTGGAGGAACTGGGCTTGGTTTAGCAATCGCTCAAAGTATTGTGGCTTTACATGGTGGCTACATTTATGCAAAATCAGATAAGCAATGGACTTCTTTCATCATGCACCTTCCAATCAAGAAAAATGAAAAATTACCTATTGATGCACAGGAAGTTATTGACGAAAGCTGAAATATTCGCTATTCTTATTACAATTATTAGAATAAATGAAAAACACAGAACCCAGTACACTTTATTCTTTTTCAGAGAGCTGATGGCAGGTGCAAATCAGCAAAGGGTAATTTGGAAGTTCCAGTTCGTTTACGTGCCCTTTCGAAATAAGAAAGGTCGGTTCAACAGCCGTTATGTGTTCAACAAGTGCAGCTTATGCTGAACTTGGGTGGTACCGCGAATTTCAGACTGATTCGTCCCAAGAATAAGGGGATGGATCAGTCTTTTTTTATTTTCAAAAAGGAGGAAATCATATGTTAGATGTAAAAATGATGCGACAAAATATCGAAGAAGTACAAGAAAAATTGATGACTCGGGGCGTTAAAAAAGAAACATTAGCTGAATTCATGGAACTAGATGAAAACCGCCGCAAATTACTAGTCAAAAGTGAAGAATTGAAAAAATACCGAAATGACGTTTCTGCTGAGATCGCTCAATTGAAGCGTGCAAAAGAAGATGCTTCTGCTAAAATCGCTGAAATGAAAGAAGTTGGTGGCAACATCAAAGCATTGGATACTGAAATTGCTGAAGTAGATGAAAAATTGAAACAAATTGCCACTACTTTGCCAAACCTTCCCCATGATTCTGTGCCAGTTGGATCAGACGAAGAGGACAATGTAGAAATCCGTCGTTGGAGAGAACCACGTACATTTGCTTTTGAGCCAAAACCACACTGGGAAATTGCAGAAAATCTGGATATTTTAGACTTTGAACGTGGCGCAAAAGTAGCCGGTAGCCGTTTTGTTTATTATAAAGGGTTGGGCGCTCGATTAGAACGTGCAGTCTACAACTTCATGCTTGATCAGCATATTTACGAACACGGCTATACTGAAATGATCACTCCTTATATCGTCAACAGTAAAGCGATGTTTGGTACAGGACAATTTCCAAAATTCAAAGAAGATGTTTTCCAATTGGAGAATACTGATTTAACATTGATTCCGACAGCTGAAGTCCCATTGACTAACTATTATAATGATGAAATCTTAGATGGTGCGGATTTACCTGTTTATTTCACTGCACTAAGTCCTGCTTTTCGTTCTGAAGCTGGAAGTGCCGGTCGGGATACTCGAGGACTGATCCGTCTTCACCAATTCAATAAAGTAGAAATGGTCAAATTCTCGGATGCAGAACATTCTTACGAAGAATTGGAAAAAATGACAGCTGATGCAGAAGATATATTGAAAAAACTGCATTTGCCTTATCGTGTAATGGCCTTATCAACTGGAGACATGGGCTTTTCTGCAGCTAAAACTTATGATTTAGAAGTATGGATTCCTGCACAAGATACTTATCGTGAAATCAGTTCTTGTTCTAACTGTGAAGATTTCCAAGCACGCCGCGCCATGATTCGTTATCGCGATAATGATGGAAAAATCCACTACGCTCATACTTTGAATGGTTCAGGACTTGCGGTTGGCCGTACAGTAGCTGCCGTTTTGGAGAACTACCAAAATGAAGATGGTTCTGTCACAGTTCCAGAAGCGCTCGTTCCTTATATGGGTAATCTGAAAGTTATTAAATAAAGAGGTTGTGAAAAAGCTGTCCTGCATCAAGTAATAAGAACTGCCAAACAAAAATAGCTCCTCTGATTTTTCGTTTGGTTGGGCTTATTACCGCAGATGCAAGCTTTTGAACACCGTTTATCGAAAGGTTGTGAAATCAGCGTCCTGGCCTGAGTATTAGAGAAAAAAATGGAAAAATAGCTCCTCATATTTTGCCGTTTTTTGAGCTAATACCGAGGGCCAGCTGATTGAACACCGTTTAAAAAAGAAGTCGTGAGCCTGCCGTTTCACTCCAAACCACAAGGAGTAATTTCAAAAAACAGCTCTTCATATTTTATGAATGTTCTACTTGTGATTCGGAGTTGACAAAGGAACATTGTTTACTTAAAAAAAGAGTGGTGACACAACATGTGTCACCACTCTTTTTTAGTATTTTTAAGATTCAACTGAATAGTTTGGTGCTTCTTTCGTGATTTGTACATCATGAGGGTGTGATTCTTTTAATCCACTGCCGCTCATTTGGATGAATTGCGCTTCATCACGTAATTGCTGTAAATTGGCTGCCCCAACATAACCCATTCCTGAACGCAACCCGCCGATCATTTGGAAAATAATGTCTGCAACACTTCCTTTGTAAGCAACTCGACCTTCGATTCCTTCTGGTACTAATTTATTTGCTTCATTGACACTACCTTGGAAGTAACGGTCTTTTGAACCTTTTTCCATCGCGCCTAATGACCCCATACCTCGGTATGTTTTGAATCGTCGTCCTTGGAAGATTTCGAATTCACCTGGTGATTCATCTGTCCCCGCCAACATGCTGCCTAACATAACTGCATGTCCGCCGGCAGCTAATGCTTTGACGATGTCACCAGAGTACTTGATTCCTCCGTCTGCAATAATCGCTTTGCCATATTGACGAGCAACTGATGCTGCATCATAGATAGCTGTGAGCTGAGGTACACCTACACCGGCTACCACACGTGTCGTACAAATCGATCCTGGTCCGATACCGACTTTTACGACATCCACCCCTGCATCATATAAAGCTTTTGTCGCTTCAGCCGTCGCAACGTTCCCAGCAATCAATGTTGCATCTGCAAAAGTTGAACGGATTTCTTGGATTTTTCGGATTACACCTGCACTATGTCCATGAGCTGTATCGATGATGATTGCATCTACCCCTGCTTCTAATAAAGCATTCGCACGCTCGAATGTATCGCTTGTTACACCAACGGCTGCTGCTACAAGTAATCGACCATGTTCATCTTTTGCTGCATTTGGAAATTCGATCACTTTCTCGATATCTTTGATTGTGATCAATCCGCTTAAACGACCTTCGTTATCAACGATTGGTAATTTTTCGATTTTATGTTTTTGCAAAATCTTTTCTGCATCTTTTAGAGAGGTACCTACTGGGGCAGTCACTAAGTTGTCTTTTGTCATCACATCAGCAATGGGCATGTGGTAATCTGTTACAAAACGCATGTCGCGGTTTGTAATGATCCCTACCAATTTTCTGTTTTCAAGTGTTTCAACGATTGGCACACCGCTGATACGGTATTTGCTCATCAATTCTTCTGCATCTGCTACAAGATGCTGTGGTGTTAAGAAGAACGGATCAATGATGACACCACTTTCAGAACGTTTGACTTTTCTTACTTCATCCGCTTGCTGGCTGATCGTCATGTTTTTATGGATCACACCTAATCCGCCTTGTCTTGCCATAGCGATGGCCATCTTGCTGTCGGTAACGGTATCCATACTTGCACTGATGATTGGAATATTCAACTTAATATTTTTAGCTAATTGTACGCTCATATCCACTTCGTTTGGTAACACGTGACTTTCTGCTGGTATCAATAAGACATCATCAAAAGTAAATCCTTTTTTCGTGAACTTTGTTTCCCAGTTGGACATTTTTAGTACCACTCCTCTAATTTAGTTTATCTATTAAAATAATTGATTTTTTCATTTAAGTCAATGATCTACATGGAATCAAATTAGCTTTCTCATAGAATACCAATATAAACCGCTTACATATGTGTGTATGCTAAATGAGGTTGTGAAAAAGCCACTTAGTTTCGAGTATTAATAAAAATTTTGTGAAAATGACTTTCCATATTTTTGCATAGATTTGGCTTAATACCGATAAACTGGCTTTTGAAGACCGTTTATTTACAAATAAGGACTGTGACAAGAATTTTGTCACAGTCCCTTGCTATTATTTAACTATGGATAAACGGAATAAGGTCCTTTACTACCTCTTAATATTTAGTAAAGCTACTGCTCTGCTTTCTGGTTTATCTTCTTGGAACGGATAAACTTCCAATGATCCCATACTTTTTCTTCAAGTAGTAACGGACGGCTAAAGCTGCTGCTCCGATGATGATAACTACTATCGGATCTAATACTGGGTTGATAACTGGTGGCAATAGCGTTGTCGCAGAAAACAGCACGACCCAAAGAAGTGTCGTTCCACCTAGGATAAGCAATGTTTTACCCATTCCTGGTTTCTTGCTTCGATCTGCTCCTGGGTATTCATACTGATAGATGTACTTGTACATCATATAAAAGACCCAGCCACCGATTGCAGAACCTAGAACGAGTGTAGAGAATCCATAAGCTGGCGTTGTTCCACGTGAAAACAATCCGGTAATCGCGATCATGATACTTAATAGACCAAGCAGTAATAACGTATTATCCAACCACATCAATAAAGGGGTCGATGTATTTTGTACTTCTGCTGGTTTATTGATGATTGCTTCCGTTCTTTCAGAGACTGTCCCGAACAATTGGCGAGCTGTTTTTCCGCCTTTTTGTTCTGCAACTAAAGTAGGCAGAATGTCATGAAGGGCTTTTACTTTTTCTTCTTCAGACAAATTCGCTGCTTCTAAAGATTTTTTCAAATCAAAAATGTACTGTTGATTTCTTTTGGTTAATTTTGTTTCTAAACTATTGTTTTCTTTTACGATTTCTCGTAATTGTTCTGGTTCCATTATCTAATAGTCCTCCTTAGCCGTTCCTTTTCTCAACGGTCGTCACAAAAGACATTCTACCATATTCTACAGCTAGTTTGATAGCCCTTTTACACATTAAAGCGGAATAACATTACATCGCCGTCTTGTACGACATAATCTTTTCCTTCTAATCGAACACGTCCAGCTTCTTTTGCTGCATGCATGTTTCCATAATGATCCAAGTCTTCAAAAGAGACAGTTTCCGCACGAATAAATCCACGTTCGAAATCTGAATGGATGATTCCTGCTGCTTGTGGCGCTTTGATTCCTTTTTTGAATGTCCAAGCACGTACTTCTTGTTCCCCAGCAGTAAAGTAAGTAGCTAAGCCTAACAAATCGTAAGCGGCACGGATCAACTGATCCAAACCTGATTCTTCGATTCCTAAAGCTTCTAGAAATTCCGCTTTGTCTTCTTCATCTAATTCTGCGATTTCTTCTTCTGCACGAGCGCTGACCACGATTACTTCTGCATTTTCTTCTGCAGCAAAGTTGCGCACTTCTTGTACATAATGATTCGCGTCTGCATCTGCCACATCATCTTCTGACACATTTGCTACGTAAAGAATCGGTTTTGTCGTCAATAAGAATAGTGATTTAACGATTTTTTGTTCTTCTTCTGTGAATTCGATCGTTCGAGCAGATTTTCCTTCTTCCAGTACAGGTTTGATTTTGTCCAATACAGCTAGCTCTGCCACTGCATCTTTATCTTTGGTTTTAGCAACTTTTGCTACACGAGTATAGCGTTTGTTGATAGATTCCAAGTCTGCTAACACTAGTTCCAAGTTGATTGTATCAATATCTTCTAGTGGATCGACGCGTCCTTCTACGTGAGTGATATTATCATCATCAAAACAGCGTACAACGTGACAAATAGCATCTACTTGGCGGATATGGCTTAAGAATTGATTCCCCAAACCTTCTCCTTTACTTGCGCCTTTTACGATCCCAGCAATATCTGTAAATTCAAAAGTCGTCGGAACAGTTTTTTTCGGATGTACAAGTTCTGTTAAGCGTTGCAGACGCCAGTCAGGTACTTCTACCATCCCTACGTTAGGGTCGATCGTCGCAAAGGGATAGTTTGCTGCTTCTGCTCCTGCTTTTGTGATCGCATTAAACAAAGTTGATTTTCCTACGTTGGGCAACCCAACAATTCCAGCAGTCAATGCCATAAATTTATTCACTCTTTCTCTGCATTTTTTTCAATTACTTTTTTTAATTTCTTTTCAAAATCTCGACGGGTCATCATGACGATATGTCCGCAATTCATACATCTGATTTTGATATCTGCGCCCATTCGAATGACTTCCCAGCGGTTCGTCTGGCAAGCGTGAGGTTTTTTCATTTCAACGATATCGTGCAAGTCGTACATAAAAATAGCCTCCTTTTTGTTTATTCTTCATCAAATTGAATATTCAAGATATCAAGAATTCGTGTCAAATCTTTTTGAGAAAGGTATTCGATCTCGATCTTACCTTTCCCGTTTTTTTCTTGGATAGCTACGCTCGTACCGAATTTATCCATCAAACGATCTTCGCTTTCTCGGATATAATATGGTTTTTCCTTTGCTAGCCTTGGGATTTTTTTCTTTTCTTTTCCATCGTTTTGATTTAACTCAGAAACAATCTGTTCCAGTTGGCGGACAGTTAAATTTTCAGTTACTGCACGATTGGCTAATTTCAAGATCAATGATTTGTTTTTCAAGCCTAACAGCGTACGAGCTTGTCCCATAGATAAACGTTGATCTTGCACCATTTCCTTAACAAGATCTGGTAAAGAAAGCAAGCGCAAATAATTGGCGATATAAGGTCTGCTCTTTCCTAAACGACTAGCCACTTCTGCTTGTGTCAGTTTCAGATTTTTCATCAGCATTTCATACGCTTCTGCTTCTTCTAATGGATTCAGATCTTCCCGTTGCAAGTTTTCCAACACGGCTACTTGCATCATTGCTTCTTCGTCAAAGTCTCTGACAATAGCAGGGATCGTTTCTTTTTCAGCTAGTTTGGACGCTCGAAAACGTCTTTCCCCTGCGATGATCTCATATCCTTTTACTGCAGAACGGCGTACGATGATTGGTTGGAAGACGCCTGATTGTTCAATAGAATTAGCTAGTTCTTGCAAAGATACTTCTTCAAATGTCTTACGCGGCTGATACGGATTTGGACGCAGCTCATTCAATGGCAACTGGACCACAGTATCATCTTTTACATCCACCGTCTCTAAGTTTTCTAAATCTTGGAACAATGCATCGATTCCTCGGCCTAATCCTTTACTTTTCTTCACGACTTACCACTTCCTTTGCCAATGCTTGGTAGACTTCAGCTCCCCGAGAACGTGGATCGTAGTCGATGATCGGTTTTCCATGACTAGGTGCTTCTGATAAACGAATATTTCTTGGGATGATTGTTTCATAGACTTTTTCGCGGAAGTATTTGCGTACTTCTTCTACGACTTCATTTCCCAGATTTGTTCGTGCATCATACATGGTCAGCAAGACACCTTCTATTTCTAATTCTGGATTGAAGTGCTTTTGAACTAAACGAACCGTATTCAGTAATTGGCTTAATCCTTCCAATGCGTAATATTCACACTGAACAGGTATCAAAATCGAATCACTTGCTGTAAATGAATTGATTGTCAAATGGCCAAGAGAAGGCGGACAGTCGATCAAGATATAATCATACTGGCTGCTGACTTCTGCTAAAGATCCTTTTAATCTTGATTCTCTTGCCATCATTGATGTCAATTCGATCTCTGCTCCTGCTAATTGGAGAGTCGCAGGCACAATACTCAAATTTTCGTGTTCAGTGATCAAAGTCGCCTCATCAATTGGCAATTCATTGACTAGAACGTCATAGATGTCTTTTGTCACATCGGGTTTTCTGATCCCGACACCACTGGTAGCATTTCCTTGGGCATCCATATCCACTAGCAATACTTTTTTGCCAAGGCTGGCAAGACAAGCACCTAGATTTACCGTCGTCGTTGTTTTGCCGACGCCACCTTTTTGGTTCGCAACAGATATTATTTGTGCCATCTCTTCTCCTCCTATTTGATTGGCTGCTTATTAGGCAGACCGGGCTTTCTTGGGTATTTCTTTGGGGTTATTTTCTTTTTTTGAATAACGATAATATGCCGTTGGTCAGAGACATTCGGCAAGGTAACTGCCTCTTCTTTGAGGAATTTACCACCTAATAAAGCAATCGCTTGTTTTGCTTCTGTCAGTTCCTCTTCACTTTTTGCTGCTTTCAATGCATAAAAATAGCCTTCTTGTTTAGCCAAGGGCAAACATAATTCTGCTAACACATTCAAACGAGCAACTGCACGAGCAGTGACAAGGTCAAATGATGCACGAAATTGAGGATTTTGTCCAAATGTTTCTGCCCGGTCATGATATAAGGAAGCATCGATTCCTAATAATCGAGTTAGTTCAGACAAGAAGGTTATTCGTTTATTCAGAGAATCAACAATCGTTATCTGCAATTCAGGAAAGGCAATTTTTAAAGGTATGCTAGGAAACCCTGCTCCTGAACCGACATCGCATAAAGATAAAGGTTGCGTAAAGTCTACTTCAAATGCTAATGTAAGCGAATCGTAAAAATGCTTCAGGTATACGTCTTTTTCATCCGTAATGGCTGTAAGATTCATTTTTTCGTTCCATTCGACTAATGTCCGATAATAGATAGCAAATTGATCCATTTGATGATCGGTAAGCTCTATCCCTTTTTCTGCCAAAGATTGGCGAAATTCTTCTGGTATCATAATTATTCCTTTCATTGTGAAACAGCAATTGTTTCACAGATTCTCTCCCTACTTTAACGCAAAATCCCAAGACATGCAATCCTTCCATATGGATTCTTAAAAATTTGAAAAGTAAGAAAAGTCGATAGATTTTTTCTTTCTATTATGGCACTTATAAAATACACATAGAAGAGAGAACTAGCTTTGAGCAATTTCTGCAAAAACTGGTTCTCTCTTCTATTTATTATTACGTATTACGCTGGTTCACTGACTTTCGCAATCTTCCCTTGTTCAATGTAGACCATTAAGATGCTTAGATCTGCAGGATTTACCCCGCTGATCCGGCTAGCTTGGGCAATCGTTTCTGGTTGGATTTTCTGCAATTTTTGTTTTGCTTCTGTTGCTAATCCGTTGATTGCTGCGTAGTCGATGTTTTCTGGAATCTTTTTCGCTTCCATGCGTTTTAATTTTTCTACTTTTTCCATGGCTTTTTTGATGTAGCCTTCATATTTGATTTGGATTTCTACTTGTTCGATTTCTTTTCGTGTCAATTCTTCATTCTCTGGGATAAACCGTAGAAGATCTGCATAAGTAATCTCAGGGCGTCTTAAAAAGTCGCTTGCTAGTACGCCATCTTTTAGAGGTGCCGCATTAATCGTCGCTAAAAAGGCTTGAACTTCTTCTGTTGGTTTGATCCGTACATTCATCAAACGTTTGATTTCTTGTTCAACTGCTTCTTTTTTCTTCAAATAAGCCTTGTATTGGTCTTCTTTTACTAAGCCCACACGGTGGCCCATTTCTGTCAATCGCAAATCTGCATTATCATGACGTAAAAGCAGACGGTATTCAGCACGTGAAGTCAGCAAACGGTAAGGTTCGTTCGTTCCTTTTGTCACCAAATCATCGATCATAACACCGATGTAACCGTCACTTCGTTTGATTACTAAAGGTTCTTTTCCTTGAACTTTCAAAGCTGCATTGATACCAGCAATCAGCCCTTGTCCAGCCGCTTCTTCATACCCGCTTGTACCATTTGTTTGTCCAGCTGTATAAAGATTTTCAACGACTTTAGTTTCTAATGTCGGACGGAGCTGGTGTGGTTCTACTACGTCATATTCGATAGCATATCCTGTACGCATCATTTCTACTTTTTCCAAACCGGCGATGGAATGAAGCATGTCGACTTGGACATCTTCTGGTAAAGAAGTAGATAACCCTTGAACATAGACTTCTTCTGTGTTCAAGCCTTCTGGTTCTAAAAATAGTTGGTGACGTTGTTTGTCTGCAAAACGCACGATCTTATCTTCGATGGATGGACAATAGCGAGCACCTACCCCTTCAACGATCCCTGTAAACATTGGGGCACGATGTAAGTTGTCTCGAATGATTTGGTGAGTCGTCTCACCTGTATAGGTTAGCCAGCAAGATTCCTGATCTAGTTTATAGGCACTATCTGGTGTGCTGAAACTAAAATGATTCGGCTCTTTGTCACCAGGTTGTTCTTCTGTAACAGAATAATCGATCGTACTTGATTTTACTCGAGGCGGCGTTCCTGTTTTGAACCGTTCGATAGCAAAGCCAAGTTCTTTTAGATGATTCGCTAGTCCAATAGAAGGTTGAGAGTTATTCGGACCTGATGAATATTTCAATTCACCGATAATGATTTCTCCGCGAAGTGCTGTTCCGGCTGTAATAACAACTGCTTTTGCCCGGTAGCTCGCTCCTGTGGAAGTCACTACACCATGACAAATACCATCTTCGACGATCAGTTCTTCGACGATTCCTTGTCTTAGCGTCAAATTTGGTTCTTTTTCGATCGTATGTTTCATTTGTGTTGAATAAGCATGTTTGTCTGCTTGTGCTCGCAATGCTCGGACAGCTGGGCCTTTTCCTGTGTTCAACATACGCATTTGGATATAGGTTTTATCGATATTCTTACCCATTTCTCCACCTAGCGCATCGATTTCTCGAACAACAACGCCTTTAGCTGGTCCGCCTACAGAAGGATTACATGGCATGAATGCTACCATATCCAAATTTATTGTCAGTAATAACGTTTTCGAGCCCATACGTGCAGCAGCAAGTGCAGCTTCTGAACCAGCATGTCCTGCGCCGACAACGATCACGTCATACGCATCTGCTTCATAATGTTTCAATCGTTTGTTCCTCCTTTTATTTTCCTAAACAAAATTGACTGAATAATTGAGTGATCAATTCATCTTGTACACTGTCGCCAACTACTTCTCCTAGATAATCCCAACAACGCGTCATATCGATTTGAACGAGATCCACAGGCATTCCTGCATCAATACCTGCAATGACTTCTTCAAGTGACAGAGAAGCTTTTTCTAACAATGCGATATGGCGGGTATTGGAAACATAGGTAGCGTCTCTTTCTCCTGTTTCTCCGCTGAAGAATAAATCAGAAATAGCTGATTCCAAATGATCTAGTCCGTCGTTTTTAGCTACGGAAATTGAAAAAACTGGTTCATTTTCGATCAATTTGTTCAATTTTTCTTGTTCCAACTGTGCTGGCAAATCTGTTTTATTTAGAAGAATGATCCGTTTCAATCCCTTTGTCGCTTCCAGTAATTGTTCATCTTCTGCTGTCAGTGGTTCGCTTTGGTTTAGAACAAGTAAGATCAAGTCTGCTTCTGCTAATGCTTTACGGCTTCTTTCGACCCCAATACGTTCCACCACATCTTCTGTTTCCCGAATTCCAGCTGTATCGATTAACTTGAGCGGTACCCCCCGAACATTGACATACTCTTCGATTACATCTCTAGTCGTTCCTGCAATGTCCGTAACGATTGCTTTTTCTTCTCTTAACAAATGGTTCAACAAACTTGATTTACCGACATTTGGCCGGCCGATAATCGCCGTACTTAACCCTTCCCGCAGAACCTTTCCTTGCTTGGATGTAGCAAGTAGTGCTTGGATTCTTTGTTGGATCATCTGTGCTTTTTCAAGCAATAACTTCGTAGTCAATTCTTCGACGTCGTCATATTCCGGATAATCAATATTTACTTCTACTTGGGCTAATGTCTCTAAAATCTCTTGTCTCAATGAACGGATCAAGGCAGACAGATTGCCGTCTAACTGATTGAGGGCTAACCCCATTGCTTTATCTGTTTTTGCTCGAATCAAATCCATCACAGCTTCTGCCTGTGAAAGGTCAACACGACCATTCAAGAATGCTCGTTTTGTGAATTCGCCTGGCTCAGCTAATCTTGCCCCTTCTCTTAACAGTAACTGCAAAATTTGATTGACTACGACGATCCCGCCGTGACAATTGATTTCTACCACATCTTCCCGCGTAAATGTCTTTGGTGCTCTCATCACGGAGACCATGACTTCATCGACTAGCTGATCGCTCTTAGGATCAACGATATGTCCATAATGGATCGTATGGCTTGGTACTTCTGATAGTCGTTTATTCCCAGAATGATAAACTTTATCTGCTAATTGCACAGCTTGATCGCCACTTAAACGAACGATACTGATTGCTCCTTCTCCAGGCGGGGTAGAAATTGCCGCAATCGTATCAAATTCTAAAGTAATTTCAGCCATTTTTTCACTTCCTTTTTCATTTTGCGCACAAAAAAAGTGCCCACTCCACCCTTTATGCATAATAAATGGTGAACTTCGCACTTTGACTGCTTGTTCTTGATTAAATTCTGGTCATAGGTTATCACACTTGTCATAAGGAATCAAGTGTTTAAAACAAGTTATATGAAGTTGTACCTCACTTGATTCCATTACCTTACATTTAATTGCCTTTGGCTGTCTCTTTGTGTTCTTTGATTCTTTTTTGAATTGGAATCAATAATGATTTTACGCAGTGTTTCTACTTTTTTCTGATCAAATTGATCACACCTATTTCTTATCGCTTTGATTTCCGCTCCTGTTATGTGACGGGATTCAGGAACTACTTCTTTCCGAGGAACAAATGGGATTGTCCAAATTGCATTGTTATATTTATCACCCCAAAATACTTTATGGATTTTTTTATTCTCCAGTGGAAGCTGTTCTCGCTCTTTTTTTCTATCCAAATAATGATCATAGGCTTTTGAAATAAAATTTCTCACTTCTTCTTTACCATATCCCGATTTTTCCAAGTGCATGATCATTAGTTCATTCATTACATAGTTGAATTTTTCTGTCGATAATGTTTTGTATTTCGTTTGCCAAAAGTTTCTGTCGTGGATAGTGACTTGTTTTCTGGTTCCCAAAATATATTTTAAAGAAGCATTCATATTATTTATTTCACAGTTTCCTTGAACATACTGAGTAGTAGCAATATGATTCGCAACATATTCTTTTTCTGTGCAGTTACTTAGCTTGTTTAAAATGTGATAAGTTCTTTTAGCTGTAGCAAATGGATTAATTCTTTCTTCAAAGGTAAGATGCTGCCTTCCTATCCGAAGCACTTCTTCCAATCCTTTCTTCTCTACTCCTTCATAGACATAAACTGGGGTGATTTTTAGGGTCTCTTGATCGAACCACAGCTTTTCTTGAATCTTTTTTTTCAATGCTCTTTTATCAGGGCAGTGCATTCTCATTTGTGCTTTATCATAAACTTCTACGTTCAGACGATCTTGCCCTTTTTTTATGATGAAAGTGACGCCATGACCATTTTTGAACCATGAATACCACTTTTCTTTATAAAACATCGAAACTGGTACAACTAAAAAACTATCTTTATGATTATTCTCTAGCTCATTGATGTAATTTTTAAATAATTTTGTATGGATTGAACCATAAATACTTTTTTGAATGGATTCTTTGATTTTGTTGATGTCCCGACCTTCGAATTCATCTGGATAAACATTGAGGATTTGTTGGTAAACGGTCATAAATTCAAGCGTCGGGCTTGTACTGGGTTTCGTCTTAAAAAAAATATCATTTCCAATCATGTTCCAATTTTGTAAAAGAACACTGCACATTTCTGGCACATATTTTTCGCTATTTACGTACTTTTCTCTTTTTTTATCCGCTGATTGAATCAGCATTTCTACTTGTGCTGCATCTAAAAGATCCATCTTTAAACGCTCCTTTCTTCTCTCTAACAAATGAATAATACTGTATGAGCAAGGATTTATCTTTCTTCAAAAAAGGGAGACTAAATAAATAGGATAACGCTATCTTAACGTTTCTTTTAAAAAGAAAAATGACCTATTTATCAAACTTCTCTTATAACACCTTGTTCTTGTTGTCTTCTTCGTCGTTCAACCATCGTACTAAACGAAGGAACTGATATTCTTCGGATAATATTGTGTAGTTGTTGTTGCCTAGATTCCGTACACTTTATTTTGACAGAGAGAATTTCAATAGGCGTTAAATGATAACAACTTTTCTGTTTATTTTCGCTAGAAGGCAGTCCATAAGAAAAACAAAGCGTATGGTCGATGGATTTTCTAATTTCAGTCGGGATAATCCAATGATTATTTTTGTTGATTCCTCCCCATTCTGATTTATGTGCTATTTTGTCAATCATATCAAGAGCTGATCGCTGACTTTTGGCTTCTTTATAGACTTCATAAGCATTTCTAATGAAATTTTCTGTCACTTGTCCATAGCCTATTTTTTTCAAATGCGTGAACATCAGCTCATTTATTGTGTGATTTAATTGTTCCGTAGATAACGTTTTGTATTTCGTTTGAAAGAATTTCTTGCCATCAATAATAATTTCTGACTTTGTTCCTAGTATGTATTTTAATGCCGCATTCATGTTTTTGATTTCGCTGTTATCTCTTACATATTGAATTGTCCCTACATGAGAGGAATATCCTTCTATTGTTGCGTACTTACTTAATTTATTGTAAATATAATAACTCTTCTTATATTTGGGAAAAGGAACTGCTTTTTCATGCCAATTGTAATGATTTCTTCCTATGCGTAAAACGTCAACCAGTGATTGAACATCGCTCAGTTCATATGTGTATATAGGAGTTAGTTTTGCTATTTCTTCCTTTGTCCATGAATTTTTATGAACATTTTTTTTCTTCGCATATTCATCTGGACGAACTGCTCTGATTTGAACTTTGTCATAAATCTGGACATTTATCTGATTATTTTGTTTTTGGATAATCACTGCAACATCAGATCTTTTTGTGAAATCAGCAGATCTATAACTTAGATAATAAAATGAAACAGGTACTACTAAAAAGCTGTCTTGATCATTGTTTTTCAATTCATTGATATAGTTACTGAACAACTCGGTATGGATCGAACCATAAATACTTTTTTGAATCGATTCTTTGATTTTTTTGATGTCACGTCCTTCGAATTCCTCAGGATGAATATCGAGAAGCTGCTGATAAATTGCCATAAATTCAATCGTGGGAGTTGTACTAGGCTTTTCGATTAGAAAAGTATCATTGTCGCGCATATTCCAATTTTGTAGAAGAAGACTGCACATATCCCGCGCATAGATATCACTTTTTAAATAACGATTTCGCTTTCGATTTGCTGATTTGATCAAATCTGTTACTTGTTTTTCAGTCAATATATTCATTCTATATGCCTTTCCTTCCTTCATTGAGTAAAACAACTTTTAAGACTACGAAATACCCAATTAATTATAACATCTGTGGTTTCTGTATATTTTCTAGCTTTTTCAAAATAAAGAAATAATTGTTTCTCTTCTATTCATGCTTTTTCTTTCTTCATAAAAACGGTAAACTAGAATGGGAGCGCTATCTAAAATATTTGTTTTTGAAAGGAGAAAAGGAATGAGCCAGTTCAACTCTGATGCATTGAAAGAAGAAAGTGATCCTCGGATCAATGATGTTGTTTTATCTACAGGAAATATCAATCAAAAATATATCGTCCGCGATATCGTTTTTGTTGTGGAATGCTTAGAAGCTGATTTGTTTGACCCAGCTTTTCCCAATGAGGATCTTTTCTTGACAACGAAGAGGAAATTAAAAATGAAGGTTCTTGAATATGGTGCGAATGCGGTGATCAACTGTCATTTTGAGTATCAGCAAAGAAATCGGGATGGAAAGTATTTTCTGGAACTTTTTGCTTATGGAACAGTGATCCAATTTATCCAAACGACGATTGGTTAAATGAAATAGACAAAAAAAAGCGGAGCAAAACTGAAAACAGTTTCGTTCCGCTTTTTTCTATCAAAGTTAGTGACTACTTCATCGTATACTCTGATAAGAATGATTTCTAGTAAAATATACTTGGTTTGAAAAACTTTGTCAACGTGATTTATTCAAAAAGTAATGGAATCAATAATATTTTTTAGCAGGTTCAACTACTAAGTAACGATAAGGTTCCTCACCTTCCGAATGTGTTTTTACATGTTCATCTTTGCTTAATGCCGCATGGATTTGTTTACGTTCAAAGGCAGGCATTGGTTCTAAGAAAACAGGCTGTCCTGTCCGTTTTACTTTTTCAGCCGTGCGATCAGCTAAACGCTGAATAATCTCTTGGCGCTTTTCGCGGTAATTGCCTACATTGACCACTACAGATAGCTTATTTCTTGCTAAACGATGGATAAAGACTTGTGCCAGATATTGCAGTGCATTCAACGTTTTTCCATGTTTCCCAATCAGTAACCCTTGTTTTTGTGTTTCTAAATGAAAAACGACCATATTATTTGATTCTCTTTCCATTTTAACAAGTGCTGGAGCATCAAGTTGTTTTGAAATTTCAGTAAGATAGACTGCCAATTCCGTTAAAGCTGCTTCATCACCTAGCTCACTTACTTCTTCTGTTTTTTCTTCAAGAATCGTTTCGTTGACTACCTCGATCTCAACTGTTGGTTCTTCTTCTAAAATCTCTTCTACCGTCTGTTCTACTGTTTCAGAAATTTTTTCGCTGATACTTGGCTGGATCGAAAGCCGTGCATTCTTTCGGCCCATTCCTAGGAAACCTTTTTTTCCTTCTTCCAATATTTCGATTTCAACTTGGTCTTTGGTCAAACCCAAATCAGCTAGACCTAGTTGAACAGCTTCATCTATTGTTGCAGCTTCATAAATCGGCATTAGCATTCCCTCCCCTATTATTTCCGTTTTTTCTTAGGATTCATTGCTTTCTTCAACGCACGTTCTCTTTCGCGGATTTTCCGTGCTTCTTCTTCCCGTTCTTTTCGAATTTTGAAAGGATTGTTGATCAGCAATGTTTGTACAACTTGGAAGGCATTGGAAACCACCCAGTATAATGAAAGACCGCTGGCTAAATTGACACCCATCACTAAAATCATTACAGGCATCACGAAATTCATGATCTTCATTGATGCATTCGATTCAATTTGACTCATACTAGATAAATACGTACTTGCAAAAGTAAAGATTGCTGCTAGAATCGGCAAGATAAATGTTGGATCCGCGTTCCCTAAGTTCAACCATAAGAAATGACCTTGTTTCAACTCAGGTACACGGGAAATAGATTGCCATAACGCCATCAAGATTGGCATTTGTACCAATAAAGGAAGACAACCAGCATATGGATTGACTCCATTTTCCGCATATAAACGCTGTTGCTCTTCTCTTAATTTACTTTGTGTTTCTGGGTCTCTTGAACTATATTGTTGCTGCAGTGCTTTTAATTTCGGTTGTAATTCTTGTGTCTTACGCATGCTCTTTGTTTGGAAATGCATCAGCGGCAACAAGATTACACGGATGATCAATGTAAATAAAATGATCCCTATTCCTGCATTACCAAATGACAACGCCTTGATCGCCTCAGCAAAGTAATAAACAATATAACGATCCCAAATTCCTGTACTTTGTGCGCTGACTTCCCCAGTTCCGCAACCGGATAAGACGATGACCAAACTAACGATACCGGCCATCAAAAGTAAACGTTTGTATTTCTTCACTTACTCTTTTCCTCTCTGTCGATTATTTTTGCAAGTTTTAAGACGTGGACTAAATTGGAGCGAACCTCATCATAAGTTAGCCCCTTCACACTTGGTCTAGCAATCACAATAAAATCCAACTCCGGATCAATCTCTTCTTTTATAGAATAAACTGCTGCTCGGATTTTTCGTTTGACTTCATTGCGGCTTACCGCGTTGCCGACCTTTTTTCCTACAGATAAACCAACTCGAAAATGAGGCTGTCCCGGTTTTTTCAAACGGTAAACGACGAATTTGCGGTTAGCAAAAGAATCTCCCGTATGAAACACGGCTTGAAACTCTCGTTCTTTTTTTACTCGATACGCTTTTCTCATTAGTTTTCTTTCCTTTTCTATCTCTCACTTACGCTCATAATCATACCATAATTACGATTGTCCTTTCATCATTTCCCTAAAAAAGAGTATAAAAAAAACCACTGAAACCCCAGTGGCCTAAGCTGAAAGAACTTTTCTTCCTTTACGACGACGGCTAGCTAACACACGACGTCCATTTTTAGTACTCATACGTTTACGGAATCCGTGAACTTTTTGACGTTTACGTTTATTTGGTTGGTATGTTCTTTTCATATATTCCACCTCCAAAATGTTCTTATCTATTTTATAAACACAGACATACTTTGATAGTATAACGACAAAGTAGTGATTTTGTCAATATAAAATAGAAGATCGATTGTCAAAACTTATCCACAAGATTATTTTTTTCTATGGGAATCTCATGTGGAAAAAGTTATGCACAGGAATTATCCACAAATAATAACGAGGTACTTTTACACAGAAAACACACGTGTAAAAAAAGTAATCCACAACCAGACGTTTTCCTGTGCATTTCGTCCCTAAACCATTGATAAATATACATTTGTTATCCACAGGTACAGGAGGAAATCTAGTGATTTTTACAAGTTGTCCACCTGTGCATTAGTGGTGTGGAAAACTTTTTTTGACAGCTGTGTTTTTCTCTTTTTTTTATTTGTCGATTATGTGGATAATTGTAATTAAAAAATTTTTTTCTTCGGTTTCTGTGGAAAACTATTAAAAAAAATGCTAAATTAGTACTAGTTATTCACTTTTTAATGAAGGAGGAGGCCTTATATGGTATCCCTCGATGCTTTATGGAATGAATTAAAAGCAACATACCAAAAGGATTTATCGCCTGCTAGCTATAATACATGGATTGAAACAGCGAACCCTCGAACTCTTGATCAAAACCAGCTCGTTGTTGAGGTTCCTAGCAAGATTCATAAAGAATATTGGGAAAAAAACCTGGCAACAAAAATCGTTGAAGTCGGTTATATGTTATCAGGAAATGAGATTATCCCTCGCTTTATTACTGGCGAAGAAGCAGAGCAAGAAGAAGTTGTAGAAGAAAAAAATCCAAAAGTTGCGGCACCTAGCCCGCTAAAAAAAGCCATGCTGAATCCTAAATATACCTTTGATACGTTTGTCATTGGTAAAGGAAACCAGATGGCTCATGCAGCAGCGCTCGTTGTAGCAGAAGATCCAGGTTCTATTTATAACCCGCTCTTCTTTTATGGAGGCGTAGGACTTGGTAAGACTCACTTGATGCATGCCATCGGTCATCAAATGCTGCAAAGTCAGCCTAATGCCAAAGTAAAATATGTAAGCAGTGAAACTTTTGCTAATGATTTCATCAATTCGATCCAAAACAAAACAGCAGAAGAATTCCGTCAAGAATATCGAAACGTTGATTTACTATTAGTAGATGATATTCAATTTTTCGCAGAAAAAGAAGCTACGCAAGAGGAGTTTTTCCATACTTTCAATGCCTTGTACAATGAGGGTAAACAAATCGTTCTAACCAGTGATCGGTTGCCAAACGAGATTCCGAAACTACAAGAACGCCTTGTTTCTCGCTTTGCATGGGGGCTCTCTGTTGATATTACGCCACCGGATCTTGAAACAAGAACAGCGATTTTGCGTAAAAAAGCGGCAGCTGAACGTCTAGAGATCCCAGATGACACGCTGAGCTATATCGCAGGACAAATTGATTCTAATATTCGTGAATTAGAAGGGGCACTTGTTCGAGTACAGGCTTTTGCTGCAATGAATAGTGAAGATATTTCGACTAGTCTAGCTGCAGATGCGCTGAAAACGTTAAAGTCAGGAAAAGGACATCCTCAATTGTCGATTTTGCAGATCCAAGAAGAAGTGGCAAAGTATTATCACATCCAATTGAAAGATCTCAAAGGAAAGAAACGCGTCAAATCTATTGTTGTACCTAGACAAATCGCTATGTACTTGGCACGTGAGCTCACAGATAATTCTTTACCGAAAATTGGTGCTGAATTCGGTGGCAAGGACCATACAACGGTTATCCATGCCCATGAGAAAATCCAGCAGCTGATGGATTCTAGTGTCAGCATGCAAAATGAAGTATCAGAAATCAAAAACTTTTTACTAAATTAATTTGTCGATTCTACCAACTGAAAATAGCATGTGGATAAAAGAAAAAAACAAGCAAAAGTTATACACACTTTTTCCACAGCTGTTTTTTCGTTTCTCTCTTGCGTTTTTTGAGTTTTCCACAGAATCAACATGCCCTATTACTTTTATTATTCTTTTTAACTAATAATAAATAAACAAACATTCAAAGGAGATACATCATGAAAGTTACTTTAAACCGAGCTAGCTTTATGCAGGAATTGCAAACTGTTCAACGAGCTATTTCAAGCAAAACCACTATCCCTATTTTGACAGGTGTAAAAATCACACTGACACAAGAAGGTTTGACTTTGACAGGGAGCAACGCTGATATATCAATTGAAACTTTTTTGTCTGTTGAAAACGAAAAAGCAAATATGCAAATCGAATCTACCGGATCAATTGTTTTACAAGCTCGTTTCTTTAGCGAAATCATTCGAAGACTTCCTGAAGAAACATTTACTTTAGAAGTATTAGAAAATAAACAAGTAGCGATCACTTCTGGAAAAGCGAATTTTATCGTGAATGGATTAGATGCAGATAATTATCCTCATCTTCCTGTTGTCGAAAGTCATAACCAGATGAAATTACCAGTACACGTATTGACTAAACTAATCAACGAAACAGTTTTTGCTGTTTCGCAGCATGAGAGCCGTCCAATCTTGACGGGTGTGCATTTTATTTTATCTGATCATTCTTTATTGGCTGTAGCTACCGACTCTCACCGTCTAAGTCAACGGGTGATCCCAGTAGAACAAACGGCTGATCATTTTGATATTGTTATTCCCGGGAAAAGTTTGATCGAATTGTCTCGCTCATTGACAAATGAAGAAGAAATCGTCGAAATCAGCATTATGGAAAACCAAGTCTTGTTTAAAACGGAAACAATGTATTTCTATTCCCGCTTGCTAGAAGGAAACTATCCTGATACCAATCGTTTGATCCCATCAAGCTTTAATACAGAGGTCGAATTTTCTGTTCCTAGCTTTCTAGCAGCAATCGAACGTGCTTCTTTACTTTCTCATGAAGGCCGCAACAATATCGTTCGTTTATCCATTCGTCCAGATGCGGTTGTTTTATACGGAAATTCTCCAGAAATCGGGAAAGTAGAAGAAAGCTTGAGCTATACAGCAAGCAGTGGCGATCCATTGGAGATTTCTTTCAACCCGGATTATATGAAAGCAGCGTTGCGTGCATTTGGAGATATGAGTATCAAAGTAAAATTTATTTCCGCTATTCGACCATTCACGTTGGAACCAACGGAAGATGGCGTTCAATTTATCCAATTGATTACTCCTGTACGTACAAATTAACAAAGATTTTCAAAGATATTGAAAATTTAATTGAAAAGAATTAGAAAAAATAAAATTTAAACAGAAGGCCCTAAAATCTCTTTTAAGGCTTTCTGTTTATTTTTGTCTAAATCACCTTTTTTAGATTAAATCGTCTTATATGGAAAAATATATGGATAAATTTGTTTTATTGCGGAAAAAAAGGTATAATAGAGTATACTTTTAATAATGAAAATGAGGGATGGACATTGAAACAACAAGTCATTCTAAATACGGAATTCATGACGTTGGGTCAAATGCTGAAAGAAGCCACCGTTATCGGTAGTGGCGGACAAGCAAAATGGTATTTGGCAGAAAACACTGTGTTAGTCGATGGCGAGCCGGAAAATCGTCGTGGACGCAAGCTTTATCCCGGTATGATGGTTGAAGTTCCAGAAGTAGGAACTTTTTTTATGGTAAAAAAAGGAAACGACGATAATGAGGCTGAATAAGCTGTATTTAAAAAATTATCGAAATTACGAAGAGCTGAACATCGAATTTTCCAAGAATCTGGTCATTTTTTTAGGTGAAAATGCGCAGGGAAAAACAAATCTTTTGGAAAGTATCTATGTATTGGCTATGACGCGAAGCCATCGGACAAGTAGTGAGCAGGAATTGATTGGTTGGAATGACGATCAGGCAATGATCCAAGGAGAGATCGCAAAAGGTTCATCCACTCTCCCATTAGAAATCTTATTATCTAAAAAAGGCCGAAAAACCAAGATCAACCATATCGAACAAAAAAAGTTAAGTACTTACGTGGGACAAATGAATGTCATTTTATTTGCACCAGAGGATCTTTCGTTAGTAAAAGGCAGCCCGCAGATCAGGCGGAAATTTTTAGATATGGAATTAGGTCAGATCAATCCAATTTATCTTTATGATCTTGTCCAATACCAAGCGATTTTGAAGCAAAGAAACCAGTATTTGAAGCAATTGAATGAAAAAAAACAAACTGATTTGCTTTATTTGGATATTTTGTCCGAACAACTAGCAGCGTTTGGTAGCAAAGTATTGAAAGCAAGAGCACAGTTCATCAAGCGATTGGAGTTTTGGGCTAATTCTTTACATCAGCAAATCACACATCATAAAGAGCAGCTAGAAATCGAGTATCTCACCGCAGTCGATTCTTTAGAAACACATACGCAAGAACAAATCCAAGAACAATTTCTCGCACTTTTGAATCAAAACAAAAAGAAAGACCTTTTTCGGGGAACGACGACAGTTGGTCCTCACCGTGACGATCTTTCCTTTTTTATTAATCAAAAAAACGTGCAGACTTATGGATCGCAAGGACAGCAAAGAACGACTGCTCTAAGTGTCAAATTAGCAGAAATTGATTTGATCAAAGAAGAGACAGGGGAATATCCAATCCTATTATTAGATGATGTGATGAGCGAGCTGGATGATAATCGTCAGCTCCATCTGCTGGAAACAATCGAAGGAAAAGTTCAAACGTTCTTAACAACGACGACACTTGACCATGTAAAAAATAAAATGACTGTTGAACCTGAGATTTTTTATGTTCGACAAGGGAAACTAAAAGGAGAAGAAACTGAATGACAGAAGAAAGAAGTTTAGTAGAACGCGCTAAAGAATATGATGCCAGTCAGATTCAAGTACTTGAAGGACTTGAAGCCGTTCGTAAACGACCTGGCATGTATATCGGTTCGACTAGTTCTGAAGGTCTGCATCACCTTGTTTGGGAAATCGTCGATAATTCGATCGATGAAGTATTAGCAGGTTTTGCAACGAAAATCCATGTGATTATAGAAAAAGACAACAGTATCACTGTTATTGACGATGGACGGGGGATACCAGTAGATATCCAAGCAAAAACCGGACGTCCTGCAGTTGAAACGGTCTTTACTGTTTTACATGCTGGAGGAAAATTTGGCGGTGGCGGATACAAAGTTTCCGGTGGTCTTCATGGAGTGGGATCTTCCGTCGTAAACGCACTTTCTACGCAACTTGATGTCAAAGTATACAAAGAAGGAAATGTGTACTATCAAGAGTATCGTCGTGGAGCTGTAGTGGACGACTTAAAGATCATTGAACAAACGGATCGCCATGGAACAACGGTTCACTTTACGCCAGATCCTGAAATTTTTACAGAGACAACTGAGTTTGATTTTTCAAAATTGGCTACCCGAATCCGTGAACTAGCTTTCTTGAACCGCGGGATGCGTATCTCGATTGAGGACAAACGAGAAGAAGAACCAGTCATCAATGAATACCATTATGATGGTGGGATCAAAAGTTATGTCGAATACTTGAATGCAAACAAAACCGTGATTTTCCCAGAACCTGTATATTTGGAAGGTGAGCAGCAAGATATCGCAGTTGAAGTCTCTATGCAATATACAGACGGCTACCATTCCAATATCATGAGTTTTGCCAACAATATCCATACGTATGAAGGCGGAACACATGAATCAGGATTCAAGACTGCATTAACTCGGGTAATCAATGATTATGCTCGAAAACAAAAGCTGATGAAAGAAAATGATGACAACTTGACTGGTGAAGACGTGCGAGAAGGATTGACAGCTGTTATTTCTATCAAGCATCCTGACCCTCAATTCGAAGGACAAACAAAAACAAAATTGGGCAATTCCGAAGTACGGACAGTCACTGATCGGTTATTTAGCGAGCATTTCATGAAATTCTTGCTGGAAAACCCAAGTGTGGGCCGTCAAATCGTTGAAAAAGGATTATTAGCTTCCAGAGCTCGTCTAGCAGCGAAACGTGCGCGTGAAGTAACGAGACGTAAAGGTGCTTTAGAGATCAGTAATCTGCCAGGAAAATTAGCAGACTGCTCTAGCAACGATCCTGAAAAATGCGAATTGTTCATCGTCGAAGGAGATTCGGCCGGCGGATCAGCTAAGCAAGGTCGTAATCGAGAATTTCAAGCTATCTTGCCTATTCGTGGGAAAATCTTGAATGTTGAAAAAGCAAGTATGGACAAGATCTTGGCAAATGAAGAGATCCGGTCTTTATTTACCGCTATGGGTACAGGGTTTGGAGAAGATTTCGATGTATCGAAAGCTCGTTATCATAAATTAGTGATCATGACTGATGCCGATGTTGATGGTGCGCATATCCGTACATTGCTGCTGACTCTTTTTTACCGCTACATGCGTCCAATTGTTGAAGCTGGTTATGTCTATATTGCTCAGCCGCCTTTATACGGGGTAAAACAAGGGAAGAATATCACGTATGTACAACCAGGAAAGAATGCAGAAGAAGAGTTGAAACAAGTCGTTGCTTCACTTCCTGCTTCACCAAAACCAAGTGTTCAGCGGTATAAAGGGCTTGGAGAAATGGATGATCATCAACTATGGGAAACAACTATGGACCCAAGTAATCGAATGATGGCCCGCGTCAGCGTGGACGATGCTATTGCGGCAGACCAGATATTTGAAATGTTGATGGGGGATCGAGTAGAGCCTCGTCGTGCATTCATCGAGGAAAATGCACATTACGTGAAGAACTTAGATATTTAATCATGAAGGAGGAAAAAGAATGAGTGAAGAAATCAGAGAAAACATCCATGATGTCAATCTAACTAGCGAAATGAAAGACTCCTTCATCGATTATGCGATGAGTGTTATTGTCGCACGTGCACTGCCTGATGTCAGAGATGGTCTGAAACCCGTTCATCGCCGTATTTTATACGGCATGAACGAATTAGGTGTGACACCGGATAAAGCCCATAAAAAATCTGCCAGAATCGTCGGAGATGTCATGGGTAAATACCATCCTCATGGGGATAGTGCGATCTATGAGTCAATGGTACGGATGGCGCAGCCATTTAGCTACCGTTATATGCTAGTGGATGGCCATGGAAACTTTGGTTCTGTTGACGGTGACGGTGCCGCTGCTATGCGTTATACCGAAGCACGGATGAGTAAAATCGCTACAGAAATGCTGCGTGATATCAATAAGAACACTGTTGATTTCCAAAGCAACTATGATGACACAGAAAAAGAACCCGTTGTATTACCTGCTCGCTTCCCCAATCTTTTGGTGAACGGAACGACGGGGATAGCCGTGGGTATGGCAACGAATATCCCACCTCATAATTTATCTGAGGTAGTAGCGGCTATCGATTTGCTGATGGATAATCCTGATGTGACGACCAATGAATTGATGGAAGTATTACCTGGACCAGATTTTCCAACAGGTGGTTTGGTCATGGGAAAATCAGGAATCCGAAGAGCGTATGAAACAGGTAAAGGTTCTATTACCGTACGTGCAAAAGTTGAGATCACTGAGATGCCAAATGGCAAAGAACGGATCCTCGTGACGGAATTACCTTATATGGTCAATAAAGCCAAATTGATTGAACGGATTTCTGAGTTGCACAGAGACAAGCGTATCGAAGGAATCACGGATTTGCGGGATGAATCTTCCCGTGAAGGCATGCGAATTGTCATTGACGTTCGTCGTGACGCCAGCGCATCAGTTATTTTGAATAACTTATACAAATTGACATCCTTGCAGAATTCATTCGGATTCAATATGTTGGCCATCGAAAAAGGCGTGCCGAAAGTTTTAAGTTTGAAACAAATCCTTGAAAACTATATCGAACATCAACGCGAAGTCATCACACGACGGACGGTCTTTGAAAAAGAAAAAGCAGAAGCAAGAGCACACATCTTAGAAGGTTTGCGTATTGCTTTGGATCATATCGATGAAATCATTGCGATTATCCGCGGGTCTAAATCAGATGACGAAGCAAAAGCAACAATGATCGAACGGTTCGATTTATCCGATCGCCAATCACAAGCTATCTTAGATATGCGTTTGCGTCGATTGACCGGTTTGGAACGGGAAAAAATCGAAAATGAATACCAAGAACTATTGAAACTGATTGAAGATTTGACTGACATTCTGGCAAGACCCGAACGTGTCACAGAAATCATCAAGAATGAATTAGCAGACTTGAATCAACGATTTGGTGATAAACGACGCACAGAATTACTAGTCGGTGAGGTCTTAAGTCTAGAAGATGAAGATTTGATTGAAGAAGAAGAAATCGTTATTACACTGACAAACAATGGTTATATCAAACGTTTGGCAAATAATGAATTCAGAGCTCAACGAAGAGGCGGGCGTGGTGTCCAAGGAATGGGTATCCACAATGACGACTTCGTCAAGAATCTAGTTTCTTGTTCTACCCATGATACATTGTTATTCTTTACGAATAACGGAAAAGTGTATCGGGCAAAAGGATACGAAATTCCAGAATACGGACGTACAGCCAAAGGTATCCCAATCATCAATTTGCTGGGTATCGACTCGAGTGAAAGCATCCAAGCAATTATTGCGGTGACGGGAGAAGCAGAAGAAGGCCACTACCTCTTCTTTACGACGCGTCAAGGTACAGTTAAACGTACGTCTGTCACTGCTTTCGCTAACATCCGAAGCAATGGTCTGATTGCAATTGGTTTGAAAGAAGATGACGAATTAGTCAATGTTCTATTGACAGATGGACAGTCAAATATCATCATTGGCACACATAACGGCTACTCTGTGACCTTCAAAGAGGAAGCAGTCCGCGATATGGGACGTACAGCTTCCGGCGTCAGAGGGATACGTTTGCGTGAGGAAGACTACGTTGTTGGGGCAGCCCTGATGAAGGAAGACCAAGAAGTACTAGTGATTACAGAAAAAGGTTACGGAAAACGGACCAAAGTATCGGAATATCCAGTGAAAGGCCGCGGAGGTAAAGGAATCAAAACGGCGAATATCACTGAAAAAAATGGTCCACTAGCCGGATTGACCACTGTTTCTGGAGATGAAGACATCATGCTGATTACAGATAAAGGTGTGATTATCCGTTTCAACGTATCGACTGTTTCTCAAACTGGACGTTCAACATTGGGTGTACGTTTGATGAAGATGGAAGCTGATACGAAAGTCGTCACAATGGCAGCAGTCGAGCCAGAAGCGGTAGAACAAACAGTTGAAGAGCAAGCAACAGAAGAATAATCATAAAGATGAAGTGTTTAAGTTAGCAAAGAGGTTGTGAAAAAGCTGCTCTGCATCAAGCAGTAAGAACAATCAGACAAAAATAGCATTCCATATTTTTCATCTGATTGGGCTTAGTGCCGTAGATGCAAGCTTTTGAACACCGTTTAAGGAAGAGATCGTGAGTCTGCCGTTTCACTCTGAGTCACAAGGAGCAATTTCAAAAAAATAGCTTCTCATGTTTGTTGAATAGTGTGACTTGTGACCGAGGAGTTGGCAGGAGAACACCGTTTATTCGAAAAAAGGGAACTGCGACAAGACTTTTGTCACAGTTCCCTTGCTTGCTTTTTTGATTAATTGAATTTCTCTTAAAATATTTGAAACTGTTTATTCTGTATTGCTTTTGACCAAAATAGAGTGTATAATCAAAGCTTGTGAGTAGTCTAATTAATTAGATAACTCTCCTTGCTCTTAGGAACCTAAGAGCCGAAAGTCCACAGGGAGGTGAATATCAATGGAAAACACGAAATATGAAATCATGTACATTATTCGTCCAAACATTGATGAAGAAGCAAAAACTGCTTTAATCGAACGTTTCGATGCAATCTTGAAAGATAACGGAGCAGAAGTTATCGAATCAAAAGATTGGGAAAAACGCCGTTTCGCTTATGAAATGAACGGTTACCGTGAAGGTATCTATCACATCGTTAAAGTATCTTCTCCATCATCAGCAAATGCTGTCAATGAATTTGACCGTCTTGCTAAAATCAACGACGACATCATTCGTCACATGATTGTTAAAGAAGAAGCTTAATTGTTGTTTCATGTGAAACAATAGAAAAACGATGAGAGGAGATGACTATTTTGATTAATAATGTTGTATTAGTTGGACGTCTGACGAAAGATCCAGATTTGCGTTACACAGCAAGTGGTACGGCAGTCGCAACATTTACTTTGGCTGTGAATCGTAATTTTACAAACCAAAGCGGCAATCGCGAGGCTGATTTTATCAACTGTGTGATTTGGCGCAAATCAGCAGAAACTTTAGCAAACTATGCTCGTAAAGGAACACTTTTAGGTGTTACTGGACGTATCCAAACTCGTTCTTATGATAATCAGCAAGGACAACGTGTATACGTGACAGAAGTAGTAGCTGACAACTTCCAATTGCTGGAAAGTCGTTCTGCATCTGAAAATCGCCAACAAAGCGGCGGATTCCAAAGTTCTGGTCAATCAGCTGGCGGATTTGGCGGAAACAATAACTCTAATCAAACATCTCAATCATCCAACGGTATGCCTGATTTCGACCGTGATACTTCTGACCCATTCGGCTCAAGTTCAACGATCGACATTTCAGATGATGATTTACCATTCTAAACGAATTTGATAGGAGGGAAATAGAATGGCACAACAAAGAAGAGGCGGACGTAAACGTCGTAAAGTAGATTACATTGCTGCTAACCATATTGAATATATCGATTATAAAGATATCGAATTACTAAAAAGATTTATTTCAGAACGCGGTAAAATCTTGCCACGTCGTGTAACTGGTACAGGCGCTAAAAACCAACGTAAAATTACTGTTGCAATCAAACGCGCACGTATCATGGGCTTGCTACCTTTTGTTAGCGAAGACTAATAAATCCGAGGAATTGAATGACTGATCCTTTTGATCAGCTATTCAATTCTTTTTTTTCTGTAAAATAACCGATATTCGTTTAGTCGCTTGAATGACGAAAGTTATGGTAAAATCAAGTTAGTCATATATGGGAGGAAAATTATGGAAAATAAAAACAATCATTTATCCCCAAAACCTCTCTTCCTTATCCTGTTTATACTAATCGAAGTATTGGTAGTCTTAATTTTACCATTTCGTTTTGTTAGCGCTTTGGTCATTCTTTTGATGAATTTATGGGGCGTTCGCTATTGGTTGAAAATGAAACGCTGGCTTATTTTAAATAAACGTGAAAAAATCCAGCAGGCTTCGACCGTAGCCGAAACAAATCTGGCTTATGTCTCAGAAGTCATGCCTGTAGGAGTGATTGCTTATCAGCCATCAAGCCAAAAAATCGAATGGCTCAATCCTTTAGCATTGAAAGTCAAAGATCAAAGTGGATTAACAGAGGAAGAATTATTAGATACTTTTTTTACTGCAAAAGAAAAAAAGAAAAACCAAGTCTATCTAGCAGATAAAACATTTCAGTTTGATATGGATACAGTAAAGGGTGTCGTTTATTTTAATGATATCACCCAAAACCAGTTGTTGAAACTTCATCAGGCGAACAGTCAGCCAGTAATCGGTATTTTATCTATTGATAACTATGCAGATGCTATTGATAAATTGGATGATAAAGAGATTTCTTATTTGAACTCTTTCGTCACTACACTAGTTTCTGACTGGATGAATGAATACCATGTCTTTTTCAAAAGAATCAACGCAGAACGGTTTTTCTTCGTCGCGCAGATGATCGATTTGAAAAAGATGATGGATAAAAAATTTGATTTGTTGGACCGCTTTCGAGCAGAAGCTGAAAAACAGAGCTCGCCTGTCACCTTGAGTATGGGGATTGCTTATGGCGCAAGATCCCTCGATGAAATCGGTGGAGAAGCTCAGAACAATTTAGATGTTGCTCTAGTCCGCGGAGGCGACCAAGTTGTCGTGAAAGAGGTAAAAGAAGGTGCGAAACCTGTTTATTATGGCGGTAAATCAGCTAAGAATGTCAAACGCACGCGTGTCCGTTCTCGAGCGATGAGTACTGCTTTGCGCCGGATTTTTGATGAAACAGGCGATGTGTTCATCATGGGACATAAATTTCCGGATATGGATGCTTTAGGCTCTGCTTTTGGTGTCAGTTGTCTTGCACGCTTCAACCAGAAAAAGGCTTATATCGTTATCAACGAGAACGAAATCATTCCAGATGTAGAACGTTGTCTCGAAGAAATCCATAAACATCCAGAATTAGAAATGCAATTGATCTCTCCAGAACGCGCCATAGAGCTGAAAAAAGATGAAGACCTACTCGTGATGGTGGATTATCATAAACCTTCTCTATCGATCTCTCAGAGCCTATATGAGCAATTTGATAAAATCGTAATCATTGATCATCACCGCCGAGGGGAAGAGTTTCCAAGCAAGCCTTTGCTGACTTATATCGAATCTTCAGCCTCTTCCGCTTCAGAGCTAGTTTCTGAGCTGATCCAATACCAAAGCAGCAAAACGAATCGCTTAGATCGCTTTGAGGCCACACTATTACTTGCAGGGATGGTTGTAGATACGAATAGTTTCAATGTTCGTACAACTGCACGAACTTTTGATGTTGCCAGCTATTTAAGGTCTTGTGGAGCAGACGCATCCTTAGTACAATATTTATTGAGCTCGGACTTAGCGACATACTTGGAAATCAGTCATTTGATTGCTGGAAGCGAGTATGTGACTTCTGATATTGTTGTGGCGGCAGGAACAGATGAAAAAGAGTATAATAGTGTCATAGCGGCAAAAACAGCAGATACACTACTTTCGATGATCAATATCAACGCAGCTTTCGTCATTACGAAGCGGATAGACGGATTGATTGGGATCAGTGCCAGAAGTACCGGTACGATCAATGTCCAAATCATCATGGAATCCTTAGGTGGTGGAGGACACTTCACAAATGCAGCTACTCAACTGGAGAATACGACAGTTGAAGAAACAAAACAGAAGCTTTTTGCTGCAATCAAAGAAAATATGAATCAAATATATGATAAGGAGTAATCCAAATGAAAGTAATTTTTTTACAAGACGTAAAAGGAAAAGGTAAAAAAGGGGACATCAAAGAAGTTCCAGCAGGTTATGCACAAAATTATCTAATCAAAAATAACTTGGCAAAAGAAGCAACGAAAAGTAGTATCAGTCAGTTAGCTGGACAGAAGAAAGCCCAAGAAAAACACGAAGCTGAAATCTTGGAAGAAGCTAAAAAATTAAAAGAATTCTTGGAAAAAGAAGATACGGTAGTCGAGTTAAAAGCAAAAGCAGGGGAAGACAGCCGTTTGTTTGGATCGATTCCTTCAAAACAAATTGCTGAAGGGCTAAACAAACAATACAAAATCAAATTAGATAAACGAAAAATCGAACTAGAAAACCCAATCCGTTCACTAGGCTACACAAACGTACCTGTGAAGTTGCATCATGAGGTGACGGCTACGATCAAAGTTCATGTCGTACAAGAATAACAAGTTTTGATAGTGATGTTCAGCTGGTAAGAAGAACCAGAAGGAGAAAAGACAAACCGAAATTTATCTGAGAAAAGCAGCTGTAGCAACAAAAGCACAAGCTGCATATCGATTTCAGATTGATTTCGGTTTCTTTTTTGAGAATAGTAAAATAGCATGAAGTAAACGAGTATAATAAAAGAGAGCTATTTTTTTAGGATACTTTCGATGCGAATGATGACTTTTCCATCATTTTCTTGTAAAATGAAGCAATTGAAGACAAGGAGCGATACGTATGAATGAAGTGTGGCAGGATCGAATCCCACCGCAAAATATTGAAGCTGAACAAGCGGTTCTAGGCTCTGTTTTTCTTGATGCAGAAACGATCATTGATGCCATGGAGTACATAGAGCCAAAAGACTTTTATCGTCGCGGCCATCAAATTATTTTTGAGACAATGATCGAGTTGAATGATCGTAATGAAGCGATTGACGTTGTTACTGTTAAAGACCGACTAGAACAAGCAAATTTGTTAGAAGATGCCGGTGGTTTAAGTTACCTATCAGATTTGGCTTTAGCAGTTCCGACAGCAGCAAATATCGTCTACTATGCAAAAATCGTTGAAGAAAAATCATTATTGCGTACATTGATCCAGACAGCAACGGGTATCGTTACAAAAGGATTCGAGCAAGGAGAAGAAGTTCAGACGATCTTAGATGATGCAGAACGCAGTATCTTGGAGGTTTCGGAAAAAAGAAATCGAAGCGGCTTTTTATCCATTGCTGAAGTACTGAACTCAACGATTGAAAATATCGATCGACTAGCTCAAAATAATGAAGAAATCACAGGCCTACCAACTGGCTATCAAGGTCTGGACAAAATGACAGCAGGTTTCCAGCCCGAAGAACTAATCATTCTGGCTGCTCGTCCGGCGGTAGGTAAAACTGCGTTCGCATTGAATATTGCTCAAAATGTAGGAACCAAAACAGATCGTTCTGTTGCGATATTCAGTCTGGAAATGGGGGCGGAATCTCTTGTAAATCGGATGCTTTGTGCAGAAGGTTCGATTGAAGCCAGCCATTTGCGTACAGGTCAGCTTTCGGAAGAAGAATGGTCGAATCTGATCGTTGCGATGGGAAGTCTTTCTCGAGCAAATATTTTTATCGATGATACACCAGGGATCAAGATCTCTGAGATCCGCGCGAAATGTCGAAAACTAGCGCAAGAAAAAGGCAACCTAGGCTTGATATTAATCGATTATTTGCAGTTGATTGAAGGGAACGGTAAAGAGAACCGTCAACAAGAAGTATCAGATATCTCCCGCCAACTGAAAAAACTGGCAAAAGAACTGAAAGTACCTGTCATTGCTCTTTCGCAGTTGTCTCGTGGAGTAGAACAGCGACAAGACAAACGTCCAGTACTAAGTGATATTCGTGAATCCGGATCAATCGAACAAGATGCGGACATCGTAGCCTTCTTGTATCGGGATGATTATTATGAAAGAGAAGGCGGAGATGACGATGATGGAAATGAGCCAAAAAATGACAACGTCATCGAAGTCATCATCGAGAAGAACCGAAGCGGTGCGCGAGGAACAGTTGAACTGCTGTTTATCAAAGAATACAATAAATTTTCGTCGCTTTCGCCAAGAGAAGAATTTTAAAGAAGAGGTTGTGAAAGCAGCGTTCAGCCTTGCGCAATGACCAAGGGCACTCGTATAAGATGCGACGAGTAACTGCAAGAGTGACTAGAGCACTTAATTAAAACAGATCTCCAAAGGGATTGTGACAAAAGTCTTGTCACAGTCCCTTTTTCCGAATAAACGGTGTTCCAGAAGTAACTTCTTCGGAAATAAGCCGAAATGCCACAAAAATTTGAGAAGCAATTTTCGTACATTCCTTCTTATTTCTTGAAGTTGACCACTTCTGTTACAACCTCTTTTTTAACAATCATTCTAAAACGATAAAAGTTCGTTTTTTAAGCGTTTTTATAAAATAAAAATAAAAATCATTCGATTTTATTTGAATTATGTATCTATTATTGATACAATGGTTCAGGATTAAATAATATAGAACGAGGTGTTCACATGTCATCTGTAGTAGTAGTAGGTACGCAATGGGGCGATGAAGGGAAAGGAAAAATCACAGACTTTCTCAGTGAAAATGCTGAAGTGATTGCACGGTACCAAGGTGGCGACAATGCAGGACACACAATCAAATTCAACGGTGTGACTTATAAACTGCATTTGATTCCTTCTGGGATTTTTTATAAAGACAAGATCAGTGTGATTGGAAATGGCGTCGTAGTCAATCCTAAATCATTGGTCAAAGAATTAGCTTATTTACATGAAAAAGGTGTAGAAACAAGTAATCTGCGTATTTCTGACCGCGCACACGTAATCTTGCCTTATCATATCAAATTGGACCAATTACAAGAAGATGCGAAAGGTGAAAACAAAATCGGTACAACGATCAAAGGAATCGGACCAGCTTATATGGATAAAGCCGCTCGTGTAGGTATCCGTATCGCAGACTTATTGGATAAAGAAATTTTTGAAGAACGACTTCGTTTGAATCTAGATGACAAAAACCGTCAATTTGTAAAAATGTTCGATTCAGAACCACTTGATTTTGACGATATTTTTGAAGAATATTATGAATATGGTCAACAAATCAAACAATACGTCACAGATACTTCGGTTATCTTGAATGACGCCTTAGATGCAGGTAAACGAGTGTTGTTTGAAGGGGCACAAGGAGTCATGTTGGATATCGACCAAGGAACCTATCCTTTTGTTACTTCTTCTAATCCAGTAGCCGGTGGTGTTACAATCGGAAGCGGTGTAGGACCTTCAAAAATCAATAAAGTCGTCGGCGTCTGCAAAGCCTATACGTCACGTGTCGGTGATGGACCATTTCCAACTGAACTATTTGATGAAACAGGTGAACAAATCCGCAAAGTAGGACGAGAATACGGTACGACAACTGGACGTCCTCGTCGTGTCGGCTGGTTTGATTCTGTAGTTATGCGCCATTCTAAACGGGTTTCAGGTATTACCAACCTATCTTTAAACTCAATCGATGTATTAAGTGGATTGGAAACCGTAAAAATTTGCACGGCTTATGAATTAGATGGCGAACTAATCTACCACTATCCAGCAAGCTTGAAAGAGTTGAACCGTTGCAAACCAATCTATGAAGAATTGCCAGGCTGGTCAGAAGATATTACAGGATGCAAAACACTTGCAGAACTGCCAGAAAACGCACGTAACTATGTACGTCGTATCTCAGAGCTTGTTGGTGTACGTATCTCAACATTTTCTGTCGGACCTGATAGAACACAAACAAACATCTTAGAAAGCGTCTGGGCGCAAATCTAAGGATAAAAACGACGACTGAATCAGGACGTTCTTACCAGAGCGAGTCGAAGGGTTTATCTATACGATAATAATAACTTGAACACTGTTTATTCAGAATAAGGGACTGTGACAAAAACCGTGTCACAGTCCCTTTTTTCGAATAAATGGTGTTCAAAGGCTTGCATCTACGGCACTAAGCCCAATCAGATGAAAAATATGGAGTGCTATTTTTATCTGATTGTTCTTACTGCTTGATGCAGAGCAGCTTTTTCACAACCTCTTCCTTAAACGGTGTTCAATCAGCTGACCCTCGGTATTCGCTCAACAAACGGCAAAATATGAGGAACTATTTTTCCGTTTTTTTCTCTAATACTCAGGTCAAAACGCTGATTTCACAACCTCTTATTCACGGTGGTCCAGAAGTAGCTTCTACGGAAATAAGCCGAAATTCCACAAAAATTTAAGAAGCAATTTTCGTAAATTCCTTCTTATTTCTTGAAGCTGACCACTTCTGTCACAACCTCTTATTTTAATTAGAACTTACGAAAATAAACCGGTTAAAGTGTGTCTAGCGCAAGAGATTTGCTATAATAGACGATAAGGGTAAAATGTAACGAGAAGGGGTTGAAAAATGTGTATCAAATTGTAACAGATTCTTGTTGTGATCTGCCATACCATGTATTAGCAGAAGAAAAAATTGATTTTTTATCAATGAATCTCCAATTGAATGATCAAGAGTTAGTAGATGATCTCGGAAAGACATTCAATTATGACCGCTACATGAATCAGCTGAAAAATGGTGCGATGCCTACGACATCACAAATCAATGTTGGCCGATATTTAGAATTTTTCCGTTCTTATGCGGAAAAACAGATTCCTGTCTTATATGTGGCTTTTTCCAGTGGATTAAGCGGCTCTTACAGCAGTGCGCTTCAAGCTGTTGAATTACTGAAGGAAGAATATGAAGACCCTGAGATCTATGTTTTTGATACAAAAGCTGCAAGTATCGGGGAAGGGCTTTTAGTATTGGAAGCTGCAAGATTGAAAAAAGAAGGGAAAAGTATCGAAGAAACCTTAGAGTGGCTGGAAAAAAATTATTTGAAAGTCCATTCATGGGTAACTGTAGACGATTTGAAGTATCTAGAACGAGGCGGTAGGATTTCCAAAGCAAGTGCTACTCTGGGCAGTCTATTGAGTGTAAAGCCTATTATTACGGTAGATAAAGAAGGAAGGCTGACGAATGTTGACAAAGTTCGCGGAAGGAACAAGTCGATCCAGACAATCGTCAATGAGACAGTAAAAACAATCGTTGCGCCACTTGATCAAATCGTTTATGTGGCTTACGCTGGGGATCTAGAGAGCGCGGAGAAGGCAAAACGGCTTTTGGAAGAGCAGATAAAGATGAAAGATGTCAAGCTTTATCCTTTAGGACCAACGATCGCCAGTCACACAGGCTATGGCTGTATCGCGATTTTTTCGATGGGAATCAGTCGATAAAAGCAGTAACTCATTCTGTAAAAATGCCTAGGATTTGAATGTAACAAAAATAGCGACTCTTAAAAGATAGATGAGCATTCTATCTCTTAGAGGTCGCTGTTTTTTTGTTTTTTAAGCTAAATAGGTCGTTACGCCCATAACTCGTTCAATTGTTTTTGAATATCTGTGTTTTCCAAGAATTCATCATATGTCGTATCAGCCCGATCAATCACACCTTTATCTGAAACAGCAATGATACGGTTTGCCAATGTTTGGATAAATTGATGGTCATGAGAGGCAAACAGGATCGAGCCAGTAAATGCCATCAAGCCATCATTCAATGCGGTGATTGATTCTAAGTCTAAATGGTTCGTTGGATCGTCTAATACAAGTACGTTAGCTTTCGAAAGCATCATTTTTGAGAGCATACAACGGACTTTCTCTCCACCAGATAAAACATTTACTGGTTTCAATACTTCTTCACCAGAAAACAGCATTCTTCCTAAGAAACTTCTTAAGAAGGTGTTGTCATCTTCTTCTTTACTTGCATATTGGCGCAACCAGTCTAAAATCGTTAGATCCGTGTCGAATTCTTTCGTTGTATCCTTTGGTAAATAAGAATGACTGGTTGTTACTCCCCAACGTACTGTTCCAGTATCTGGTGTAATTTCACCCATTATAACTTTGAATAGCGTTGTTGTTGTTATATCATTTTCTGCGACAAAAGCAACCTTGTCTTCTTTGCTTAAATTAAAAGATATATCATCTAAGATTTTCTTTCCATCAATCGTTACACTTACATTTTCTACCTGCAATAAGTCGTTTCCGATCTCACGTTCAGGTTTGAATCCAACGAATGGGTAACGTCTAGAAGAAGGCTGGATATCGTCCAAAGTAATTTTTTCAAGCATTTTTTTACGTGAAGTTGCTTGTTTTGATTTTGATGCATTCGCACTAAAGCGAGCAATGAATTCTTGGAGCTCTTTGATTTGTTCTTCTTTTTTGGCATTTGCATTCGCTTGGAGTTTAGCCGCTAATTGACTAGATTCCAACCAAAAATCATAATTTCCTACATAAAGTTTGATTTTACCAAAATCCAGATCCGCCATATGTGTACATACTTTGTTCAAAAAGTGACGGTCATGGGAGACAACGATCACAGTATTTTCAAAATTAATCAAAAATTCTTCCAACCAATTGATCGATTGGATATCCAGACCGTTTGTTGGTTCGTCTAGTAAAAGAACATCAGGTTTACCAAATAGTGTTTGTGCTAACAACACTTTTACCTTTTGTCCGCCAGTCAATTCACTCATTTGCTGATGGTGCAATTCTTCAGGGATGTTCAGTCCTTGCAGTAAAACAGCTGCTTCTGGTTCTGCTTCCCATCCATTAAGCTCAGCAAATTCTCCTTCTAATTCAGCTGCTCGAATACCATCTTCGTCAGTGAAATCTTCTTTCATGTAAATTGCATCTTTTTCTTTCATCACTTCATACAGACGCTTGTGTCCCATGATGACTGTTTCAAGTACAGTATAGTCTTCATAGTCGTAATGGTTCTGTTTCAATACGGCCATCCGTTCATCTGGTCCCATAGTAACGGAACCTGTGGAAGGCTGCAGATCCCCTGATAACACTTTAAGGAACGTTGATTTACCTGCACCATTTGCACCAATCAAGCCATAGCAGTTTCCGGGGGTAAATTTAATATTCACATCATCAAATAGTTTGCGGTCTGAAAAGTGCAAACTCACATCATTTACAGTAATCAATTTTTTTCCTCACTTTTATCATTATTAGTTTTTGACAAGTCTTATAGAATTATATAGGGGAAAGGTAAAAGATTCAAGGCAATCGAACATTCTTTGTGTTTCACGTGAAACAGAATGAAGAAAATAAACATAAAAGAGGAGTAGAAATAGCTGCTATAGGATTTTTTAGTTTGAAACAGCATAATTTTTGACGTTATTTATAAGAAGGAGTACTATAAAACTGTAAAAGAAATGAAAGAAGGATAGAAAATGGATGAAAAAAGAACCATCGACTGGGGCTCATTGATTTTGGGAATTTTATTTGTACTTGTCTCATTGTTATCATTTCAAGACCCTGTCGGAAATTTAGTTGCAATTGTAGTAGTCTTTGCGATTTTTGCTTTTATTAAAGGAATATTTGAACTGTTTGTACGTAACAGATTGAAAGAGCTAACAGGATATAAAGGAAAAATGCCCTTAATAATCGGGATCATCGATATTCTAGTTGGCGTCTTTTTCTTATTCAATATTGGTGCAGGAGTCGCAGCATTACCTTTTGTTTTTGCAGTATGGTTTATTGCTGATTCCGTTTTAGCGTTATTTACTGCTGACTTGGCAAGAGGAGTAAGTGAAGGTTATTATTGGTTTACGATCATCGTCAATATTTTAGGAATTTTATTAGGAATTTTCTTATTGTTTAATCCAATTTCTTCTGCGTTGACATTAAGCTTTTTAGTTGGGTTCTATTTTATGTTATTCGGCATCACACATATCGTCTATGCGTTTAGATAAGTGAAATCAAACAAATAAAAAAGCCAGCTTCCGGTAACAGTTTGACTGTTGCAATTGGTAGCTGGCTTTTTTATCATGGACAAATATGCACGAGGTAATCTTTAGGTGTCGAGAAAAATTTATGCAAAAATGTGAAAAGCAATATGCATAAATTTTATCTTAATACTTGAAACATACCGCAGTTATCACAACCTCTTGATATACGGTGTTCAAAAGTTTGCATCTGCGATAATAAGCCCAACCAAACGAAAAAATATGACGAGCTATTTTTGTTTGGCTGTTCTTATTACTTGATGCAGGGCAGCTTTTTCACAACCTCTTGATACACGGTGCTCCACCTGCTGCTTCTCGGTAATAAGATCGCCGTCCTAGAAAATATGAGGAACTATTTTCTGTCCATCGTTCTTATTACTCGAAGCATAGCGCAGTTTTTACAACCTCTTTTCATATAATTCATTCAATACTGGCAAATCATGGACTTCATATTTTTCTTTGAATGCTTGGATTTCTTCTTCAGAATATTTTCTTGGATCTAAATGCAGATCTTCTACTGGCAATGGGCGCTTGTTATTGATTTTCACATCGATCACTACAGGACGATCTGATTTTGCGGCTGCATCAAAGGCAAACCGAAGTTGCGAGTATTCTGTGACTGTAAAGCTTTTTGCTCCGAGTGCTTCTCCAACTTTACCGAAATCTGCATCTTCTAAAAATACACCGAATTTCTTTTGTTCCGTATCTTCTTGTTCTGCTTCGATGAAACCAAAAGAATCATTAGAAAAAACAACATTGATAATTGGAAGCTGATATTTGACTTGTGTAATGATATCTTGCATGACCATAGCAAATCCGCCATCACCACTTAAGGTAAATACTTGTTTTTCTGGGTAGCTTAGTTGTGCGGCAATTCCTCCAGGCACACCATTACCCATAGTGGCGAACCATCCAGAGGTTGTATGTTTTTGTTTACCGTTCATATTTAATAAGCGAATAGAATGGATAGTCGTGTTACCGACATCTGTGACGAAAATCGCATCGTCTTCAGCAATCCGATTGATTTCTTTATAGACAGCCTCTGGTCGAATCGGTTCTTCCTCACGATCTTCAAAAGATTTCAACCAATTTACCCATTTTACTTTATTTTCCTGATTTGCTAGGTACCAGCTATCAGCAGGACGAGTATCACCTAATTCGACCAGTCTTTGCAAAGCTGTGTTTGCATCACCGAGAATCGACAGAGATGTTTCATGGCGCCGTCCGAATTTTGACGCATCAATATCGATTTGGATAAATTCAGCAGTTGGATTAAAAAATGCACGTCCAAACGGGAAGTCGCTACCGACAAATAAGATTAGATCGGCTTCTGCCAATGCTTCATTTCCGGGTTTAGTAGCGACACGTCCAGCAAAACCAAGAAAGTTTTCATAATCATCAGGAATAATTCCTTTTGCTAGAACGGAAGCGACAATAGGAACTGAAAAATGTTCTGAGAATTCTTTGATTTGCGGAAATCCGTTTCGCGTTCCTTGACCAACATAAAGAACTGTTTTTTTTGCTTTTTCAAGATAAGGCAAAGCAGCCAGCAAATCTTTTTCTTCTGGTAATATCACACTTGTTTTATGAGTGTGAGCAGTAGAGAAAGGTTGTTCATCAATTTCTTCAAACCCAAGATCAACAGGAATAGTTACGATAGCCACACCTTTATGCTCATAGGCGGCTTTAATGGCTTCATCTACGACATGTGGAAGACTTTGGGGCGTCATGACTGTACGATTGTATACGCTGACATCTGCGAAAATAGGATTTTCATTTAATTCTTGGAAAGAGTTATAGTTCATGGATGTAGAAGCAACTTGTCCTAAGAACGCTACTAGAGGCACATGGTCCATCTGTGCATCATATAAACCATTGATCAAATGTGTCGCACCAGGTCCTGCAGAGCCGAAGACAGCGCCAACTTTCCCGGTTAATTTTGCATCTGCGGCGGCTGCTAGTGCACCGACTTCTTCATGACGGACTTGAATATATTTGATTTCGTTTTTTTCGTGATATAGTGCATCCATAATCGAATTGAAAGATCCTCCGGGAATGCCATAAATATGGTCGATGCCCCAGCTTTCAAGAACTTTTACCATTGCGACTCCTGCATTGATTTTTGACATGGTGTTTCACTCCTTTAGCAATGATGATTCATAAATTTTTGGTATCTAGAGTATAGAACTTTTTATCGAAAATCCCAACTAATTCGTCTTTTCACAAAAATGTAGTCATGTTTTTGGGAATATGCTAGAGTAGTACATAAATAGATTCAAGAGAGGGGAATGGCATGGTTGAATGGCTATTGAGGCTTGATCCTTGGCAGCAAGCACTTGCTGGGACAGCTTTTACTTATTTTATGACAGCTCTTGGTGCCGGATTGGTTTTTTTCTTTAAAGAAATCAAAAAAGAAGTGCTAAATTTGATGTTAGGATTTGCTTCTGGTGTCATGATTGCTGCAAGTTTTTGGTCCTTGCTCGATCCAGCAATTACAAAAGCAGAAGAAAATGGAGATATTGCTTGGCTAGTTGTAAGTATTGGATTTGGTTTAGGTGGGGTGTTTTTATATATGGCAGATAAAACACTGCCCCATATGCATTTTGGACCGCAACATGAAGCAGAAGGATTGCCTACCCATTTAAAGCGGACAATCTTGCTTGTTTTTTCTATTACATTGCATAATGTTCCTGAAGGTTTAGCCGTGGGGGTAGCATTCGGTGCAGCAGCAACTGCGAATAATCCGACAGCCGCTATACTAGCCGCTGTTTCGGTGGCGCTAGGTATTGGTATCCAAAACTTCCCAGAAGGAGCAGCTGTATCAATCCCATTGCGACAAGAAGGTCTGAGCCGTAAAAAGGCCTTTGTTTACGGACAAGCTTCTGGAATCGTTGAACCAATCGCTGGGGTGATTGGCGCACTACTAGTAACGAAAGTGGAGCTGCTGCTTCCTTATGCACTTGCTTTTGCTGCAGGAGCGATGATTTATGTCGTGGTGGAAGAATTGATTCCCGAAGCACAGCAGACATTGTCCAGCAAACGTCATTTTGCAGTTTTTGGTGTTATGAGCGGATTTATCATTATGATGATCTTGGATGTAGCATTAGGATAATTGGGAAAATTCATATATGATATATCAAATAGGGTCGCGAACTTATGTCGTGACCCTATTTTTAAGTAAGTTATATCATAACGGAGTGATTATGTGATTCATTAATAATAGTTTTTTCGATGTGTATTGCCTTTGATCCAACGAACGAGCCAGATGATAAGTGCGATTGGAATCAAAACTTTGACCGCAAACCATAAAAGGCCACTTACGACACTAACAAAAAGACTGATGACAAAGCTAGCAGCAATCAACACTAAAAGAACCATGAAGATATTTAAGAACATATTTTTTTGACGCATACAAAACCCTCCTCTTGTTCATTCTTTACTATAGAAAAAGTATAACAGGGATTCTCTAAAAACACCTCCAACTGCAGACTGATTTTTACTTCATCTGCTTAAATGATCAAACAATTGCTTTTTCACTTGTTTATCATCTAAAATAGAGCGGAAAAGGAGGAGAATATCATGCCTAAAAATCGTCTTGAAGCATTTACAGATGCTGTAATCGCCATTATCATGACTATTTTAGTTTTAGAACTTCATGAACCTAACGGAGATACGTGGGAGGCGCTCGCAGCATTAGGCTACCGATTTTTTATCTATATTGTCAGTTTCATCATCTTAGCGATTTATTGGAACAATCATCATCATTTATTTCAAGTTGTACATAAGATAAATGGACGGGTCTTATGGGCGAATAGTTTCTTTATTTTTGCGCTTTCACTTTTTCCATTTGCCACTTCATGGATCAGTGAGTACATCAATAGTCTGGCTCCAGAAATGACTTATGGTTTTGTTACCTTGATCGCTAACATTGCGTATTATATCTTGGCAAAAGAACTTGTCAAAGCAAATAAGGGTCACGAGAAAGCATTGAAGGCGATGCTGAATGATTACAAGAAATCGTACTTATCGATTGGCTTGAATGTCTTAGGAATTGTCTTAGGCTATTTAGTAGCGCCAGTAGCCGTGCTGATCGCAAACATCGTGATTCTGGCTGCTTGGATCATCCCCAGCCGTACCATCGAATCACAATATCGGTAAAATGATCTTTGTTTAAAATTTAAGAGAAAAATATAGAAAAAATAATCAAACGATCAAATATCCGAGTGATACTAGTATTCAAAGAGGGATGCAGATGGATCAAAAAAGACTTCATGTAGGACTGATTACTAGTTTTGTCACGATGCTTATTTATTTGGATCAAGGTCATTTGACTTGGACAGTAGTTAGTGTCACGGTATTTTTGACATTATTCGCAGCAATAAAAAAATAAACATCTTTATGTAAGCTAACATTCTATCTATTTAATAAAAACAGGTTTACAGCAGTATGATTCTGTTGTAAACCTGTTTTTATTTGTGGAAAATTTTTATTTTTAGGAAAGTGTATTGAAATATAAATCGTTAGTTTTTCCACAGTGGATAACTTTATGATAGCTAAAAAAGCAATAGATTAGTTAAAGGAGGCATATAGCTTTCTTTTGTCAGGGGATATACAATAGAAATGAATAAATATTAACGAGAATTCAGATGGGGTTAAAAAAGTAAATTCAGAGGAGTGAAAAATAACTAAACGACTATATTCAACTTGTTATTTAATAGTTAAAAAATAACGATACACTTGTTTTGATTTCTCTGCTACTTCTAAAAAACTGCTGCTTTTTCCTTTGAAATGTCTTCAAAAAGTAGGATCAGGTAAAATCTACTGGCAGAAATCAAGGAAAAAGATACCTTCATAAGAGAGAAAAATGATAGAAAAGAAGAAAAATTATTTATAGAACAAGCTTTTTGTAACAAATTAATATACCTATACGGGGTATAAAGAAGAGCGAAGATTTCTCAATCGATTTAAGTGTCGAATAGGAAAATGCTAAGATTTAAAGCATGTAAGCTAAAAAAATAATCATTTTTGATTAAAATGCGTACTTAAATTATGAACGGCTTATGGTAATACTTGTTTTTCAAGTAAAAAGAGCAAACCTAACCAATTTAACGAATAAAAAGGGAAAGTAAACAAAATATATATTTCTGTACTTTTTGTGATAGCGCTTTAATGATACACTTGAAAGGAGGAATAAGCCTATCTAAGAGTTTCTTTATAAACTATCAGACAATGTTTCCTTTAAACATATGGAAAACTGGAGCAGGTATTCTACTCCAGTCATATGAGTGTGTTGATACTATTTTTTTGAATAGGGATTGCTAAATGGAAAATCGTACCCTCTTTGTTGCTTTTAACTCGAAGAAGCCAATCATTTTTTCGAACGAGGGAGGCAACAATAAATAGTCCGAGCCCAGTTCCTCCAGCTGTAGTTTTCGTTGTAAAAAACGGAGTGAATATCTTATCTCGTATTTCTTCTGGAATACCAGGTCCATTATCTGCTATTTTGATAAAGACCCAATTTTTTCCTTGTTGCGAAACAGGGATATCCGTCATGCATTTAGAAAGTTCCGCGCATTTTTTTGATGTGATGTGTATATGGGCATCGTTTTTTGCTTGATAAGCGTTCATTATCAAATTATAGAGGACGATTTGCAGATCTTCTTTTTCAAATCTGCTACTTCCATTAGCGGAAAGTTCAGTATCTAGAATGATTGTCTTAGGAAGTAAAATACGAATCGTTTGTATCGCTTCTTGAACCGTTTCTGATACTTGATGGACTGACTGTTCCCCTGAATGTACTTTTGAAAAGCGCAAGACATTGGTAGAAAGTTGCAGTCCTTTTTCTGCAGATTGATAGATTTCTTTTAAATCTTCAGTTAATTGTTCATCTTCTTGGCGTTCTTCTATCAAAAGCTGTAAGTTACCGATCATGGGTGTCAAGAAGTTGTTCATGTCATGAACGATCGTAGTAGTCAATAAACCGATTGTCTCTAATTTGGATTCTTGAAGGATACTTTTTTCCAGCTCATATTTTTCTTGTAAAAGCAGTTGTCGTTCTTGTAGACGAATATTCTCTAAGTAAGTTTCATTTCGTTTTACATAATAGCGGATGGAAACAGTTAACAAAAAAATAATGACTAGCAAGAACATTAACAATCCTAGTGTAATCAGGTTATCCTGTAGGAGCAGCCCATTTCTTTCGTAATAATCTTCATTGCTAGCAGCGATAAGTCGAGCGTTACCAACTGTAAACCACTCATAGGAAGAAATCTTTATCACTTGTTTAGGATGTTTTTTTGTCCACCAGTATGAATAGTAGGTCAGGCTGCCTTTTTTATGTTTCAGTTGTTCTTTTTCTAGCTGCTCCAAACTAGCAAAATCAAAAGTTGGGAATTTTTCTTTTCGATCATCTACCACTGTTAAGCCAATCTGTTCCTGAGAAGGATGCATGATGATCTTCATTTCTGCATTTTTGACCATTGTATAGCCGATGACTGCAGAATCTTTTGAAATATTGGTCTGATAAATCTGTTGTAAATCAAGCGGCATGACGAGTAGAACTTGTTTTTTAGAGGCGAGAGAAACTTGCTGGTATAAATTTATGTAAGCGTGATGTTGATGGAAATACACATCACCATTTTCAATAGTATTCTCTGACAAAGCTGTTGAAAACAAAGGATCAGCTGTTAGGGTTTTTGGTATATCAGTAAAGGCACTCTGAAATTTATATTGGTGAATAAGTTGACCATTAGAAGAGAAAAGGAAAATACCGATTGCAGCTTTTTGATTTTTAGATATAGAGACATCAGATAAATCAGAAGCAAGTTCCTCGTTTTTTATTTGTCCGCTATACTTGTCCAGTAAGCATTGATAAGAAAAAATCTTTTCTTTGATCAATTCAATAGCAGAATGATTGATTTGAGCTAATTGCACTTCTGCAGATTTTACAGCTTTTTCTTGTGAAGTATGAAAACTGGCAAGTGTAAAAATAATTCCGCTGATCGTCAGCAGCAGGATCAGTGCGATGGGAGCATAGAGACCTTTGTTTGTAGGTTTTTTCATTGTTCGTTCCTTTCTGTTGCTAATCTATCAAATAAAAATAGAGGAGGAGTTTTTGTGCGAAATGAAAAAATTTTAGTTGTAGACGATGAGCCGGCGATTCGGAGACTGATTTGGAAGTCTCTACAATCTACAGGCATTTTAGTTTATCAAAGCGACTCAGTAGAAAAGACGATTGAAATCATGTCACGTGTGACATTTGATCTTTTTTTACTTGATATCAGCCTTGATTATGAAAACGACGGATATCATTTAGCGCAATTGATCCGAGAAGAAGATCTAGCCGTTCCATTACTTTTTCTAAGTGGTAAGAAAAGCGAAGAGGCGATGATTACCGGTTTAGAAGTAGGAGCAGATCAATATTTGACTAAGCCTTTTTCTTTAGATCTTTTACGCGCACAAGTGACAGCAGCTTTAGATCGTAATAAAGCGATTCGCAACCAGTCTGCCCATCCTATAAAAGGAGAGATCAAAGCCGGAGATTTTCGATTTGACCCAATACGTTATCAATTGTTTAAAAAAGATTGTCTGATCAAATTATCATCTAAAGAACTTCAGTTGATCCGTTTTTTCATGGAAAATCCAGATCAGGTCTTTTCCAAAGAACAAATTTATCGCAGTGTTTGGAATGATGAGCATTTTGATGCCAATACGATCATGGTTTTTATCAATCATTTAAGAAATAAAATCGAAGCCGACCCCAAAAACGCAAAGTATTTAAAAACGATTTGGGGGATCGGCTATACATTCTTGCCTGATGGAGACAAGGAATGTTCTAAAAATGAAAAATAAATACTTAAAGCAAGTAGATCAGCAGAACCGCCGGGGCTTAAATGCCGTTTGGTCAAATGGAGGTCATAAATTGTCAGTTCATGGATAAATGCTTGCGCTGATAAATTTTTTTTGAACAGATAGCTGCTTTCAGCTTGTACTTGCTTTAAAGCTTCAAAGCCGCCACGATGGAGCAAATTGCTGTCTTGTGTCTCACTCATCAAAAAAATCAATGCATATAAGTATTTTATCTCTTGGTTGTTCTGCGTATGCTGCCGTAAAAAATCTAACAGCTTATTTAGTGTAGGGTAGCCGCTTGCTGCTTCGCCTCGGATTCCGGTACTGCCGTGTTCGAGATAAAGTTTTTCTCCATAAGTCAATGATTCTTTATCTTTACATGAGAGGTGCTGAAAATCTTTTTCTACTATTCCGGAGACGATCTGCTTTGCTATTTGAAGGACAGACTCAGTATCTTTCTTTGTAAAGGGAAGGGTAGCACCTTTTTTGATATATAGCCCTGTAGCACCTAGAAGAATCGCAAAAGAGAAATTAGCACCCTTATGTGTATTTATACCATTTGTTGCGTGTAGCATTGCTTTTTCTGCTTTTTTTCCAATCTTTCGTAACTGTTCAAAAAGTAAAGGAGCATCTCCTTTATGATTATAACCAGCCTCTGCATATTGATAAAAAAAGGGGGCTAAACTGACGATACTGTCGAGAAAAGTATAAAAATCCATATCGTGATGAGCACCATTCGAGTAGCGATCGACCAGTCCGGGTTTTGGAGTAAGTGAGACTTCGTATAGCAAAGCCTTTTCTGCATAACTACTGATGGTCTTTAATAAAGGATTAGTCAATTTTTTGCCGCTCCATTTCTTCTAGAATGAATTTTAGCGAGTGATCTAAATGTTCATGGATCAATAAAGTGAGTTGCTCTTTGTTTTTTGTTTTCATTCCTCGATAGATAAGCCAATGTTCCTCCAGGGCTGTATTTCTACGTTTAGAGGAACGAATGGCAATATCACGAAAGTAGATAAGGTAAGATTGCAATTCTAATACAATTCCTTTTAGCCGAAGCATTTGGCTCTTTTCATAAATAAATGCATTGAAATCGGAAAAATTTTGTAGTAATTCATCTACTTGATCTTCTCTATTTAATTTCTCCCCATATATCAACAGCGCTTTCATTTTTTTGAAATCGTCAGTTGTCATTTGATCCATAGCTTTAATTGCGGCGAGTGTATCAAGCGATTTTCGAATATCGTAGATTTCATGAGCATCTTTCGTACTTATTCCTTTTACTACGACACCGATTTTAGGAACATATGTGACTAATTTTTCTGTAGTTAATTGCTTTAGCGCATAACGGATCGGGGTACGGCTGATATTCAAGATCTCAGAAAATTCTTTTTCGTTGATTCGCGTACCAGCAGGAATTTCTCCTAAAATAATCGTTTTTCGAAACGCTTCGTAAAGTAAGATTTTCAAGGTCTTATTTTGTGAAAAATCAAGATTTTTTTTGACTGCATCAATAATCGAGCTCATTTGCCAACTCCTTTCTGACTATCTGAATTGGATTCTAAAAATCAAATAATCAAGCAACTAAAGGAATCATAACGAAAAAAATAACAAAAAACAATTATATATAAAAACAAATTTTCGAATTAATTTTTTATGGTTATTTATTGAGGAATGTAAAGCGGCATATGTCCTAAAAGAATGATCGTAACGACGAAAATGATGAAGATCCCTAATGCATACTTTGCCGCTTCTTTTTGCCATTGTCCCATATCTAAACCTGTCAGGCGCAAAAGCAGATAAATAAATGCGACTAGCGGACTCAGTAAATGAAAAGCCTGTCCTAATAAGGAGGCAAGAGCCATCTGCATATTAGTAAATCCATAAGCACGACCTGCTTCTGCTAAGACTGGTAAAACACCAAAATGTAATCACCGTTCGTCCAGCAGATTTCATTGAGCCCCAACTTCCAGCTTTTCGTCAAGAAATTTCAAATTATGCAAAATCTGAGGAAGATGTCTTGATGTATGCTTTGTTTCCAATACAGGCAAAAGATTTTCTAGGAAGAAGAGAAGATCGATTTTACGATGTCCCACTCCAAATGGTAGAGGTGAAAATCGATTTTTTTGAAAATCAATAATTGAATAAAAAAGGACTGTCATAGGTACACACTGGAATGTATCTGTGACGGTCCTCTTTTATGAACGATTTTATCGAAGACGGATAGTACGTGTCAAAAATAAAAAAGCTACGATTAGAAATAACAATAAAATGTACCCCAAAATAACGGCTAGGCGATCCAACTTATTTGTCGATATGTGTTTGTTTAAAAGCTGATAGAACCATAATCCAATCAGACCTCCTGTTGTATTAGTAATTACATCAGTGATATCCGCTACGCCAATAACGAATAGGAATTGAATAAACTCTGCGAAGAAGCTTACAAGGAAAATGATCCCTAATTTTTTAGAAAAGGAAAGCCCTTTGAAATTGACATCCAAAAGCACCCCAAAAGGAAAAAAGACAATCAAGTTATAAGTGGTCTCGCGCAAAACCGTCGTATTTTCAAAAGAAAAAGTAGAAAAAGGGACGAGATTGACATTGCTATAAGAATAAGTGAGAAATTGTGGAAGATTAAATGACAGCTTGAATAAAATCAACCATAATAGAAAGAATAAATAAATCCCTAATAAAAATTTTGATACATACCGCATAGACATCTCCTCCATTTAAAAAGTATACCATCGAAAACCGCTGAAAAATCATAAAAAAGTATGAAGTTTAAGGGCCAATGTAGTTATCGTACGAAAATTAGAAGCTTTTTTTGTTGGGAATCCGGTTTCTTTTAAATGAGTTTAAAATGAGAAAATATTCAAATGTATAACTTAAGTAATTTTTATTCATCCACATTTTCCTCTCAAAGATTATTTTTAATAATTATATAAACTAAATGCATATATATATTATTTTTTGTATAAAAATGGAATATGCTATACATGAAAAAATTATGGAAAGATAAGTCTTTCAACACTTTTTTCTTCGGATTCATTAGTTTTACGCTCATTTCATTAATGATATTTACTTTTTTATTTTCTTGATGATAAAAAGAAAAAGTTAGATAATTGCATATATAGTTATATATATAAATTTCAGATAATTCGAATTATTTTGCTGAATCACCTTGACATTGCCTAATACCAATTGTATTATTTCAATAACTTTCATTATCTTTTAATTATTTCAGGTGATTTATTAATTAAACATGTTGCGCAATTATCTGGTTAATAGGGGTTGAAAAGGGTGAAAGCAGTATAAATAAGAGGGGGATATACATTATATGAAAAAAGTTTTAGCTTTGCTTCTAGTAAGTGCCGTTATGCTGGGAGCATGCGGGAGTAATGCAAAAGGGTCTAGCTCTTCAAAGAAAAGTGACCTTGTATCAGAATATAGTTCTGTATATGTAACAGATCTTGAAACGCTAGATTACACATTCTCATCCCGTAAAACGAATAGTGACCACTATACTAACTTTGTGGAAGGTCTTTTGGAAAATGACCAATACGGGAACCTGAAAGGCGATATGGCTAAGTCATGGGAAGTTAGTGATGACGGGTTGACTTATACGTATCATCTTCGCAAAGGTGTTCCTTGGGTGGATAGTGAAGGAAATGAGTATGGGGCTGATGTGACAGCAAATGACTTTGTTACTGGGTTGAAACACGCGGTAGATGTACAATCACAAACGTTATATATCGTGGCAGATAGTATCAAAGGCTTATCTGATTATATAGATGGTAAAACGAATGATTTTTCTACTGTTGGGGTAAAAGCAGTAGATGACTATACGTTGCAATACACATTGAATAAACCTGAACCATTCTGGAACTCAAAAACGACTTACGGTATCTTATATCCAATCAATGAAGAGTTCCTAAAATCAAAAGGGAAAGATTTCGGTAAACCAACACCAGACTCCATCCTTTATAATGGACCCTTCATCCTTGCAAACAATACAGCTAAATCAGTTATCGAATATACGAAGAATGAATCTTATTGGGATCCTAAAAATGTCCATTTAGACACAGTAAAATGGACCTACAATGATGGAAGTGATCCCGATGGGTTATTTAAATCTTACGAAAATGGAGAATTATCTCTTGCTCGTGTTTATCCAAACTCACCAGGATATAAAGACGTAACAAAAGCTTATCCAGATGGTGTGACTTGGTCTCAAACAGGTGGATCCACATACAATTTAACATTTAACTTTAACCGAGGTACATTTGATGCAACTTCAAAAACAACAGATAAAGAAAAAGAAGATACACAGAAAGCTATTTTAGATCGCAATTTCCGTTTAGCTATTCTATTCGGATTTGATAAGAAAAGCTATAACGCACAAAGTGTAGGAGAAGAAGGAGCCAATAAAGCATTACGTAATACACTTGTTCCTACCGATTTTGTAGAAATTGGCGGAAAACCTTACGGTGATACAGTGGCAAGTAAATTAAAAGCACTGGATTCCGATGCTTTTGGCGATGTAAATTTATCTGATGGACAAGATGGGTATTATAACGCAGACAAAGCCAAAGAATATATGGAAAAAGCAAAAACAGAACTAGAAGCAAAAGGTGTGCAATTCCCTATTCATTTAGATATGCCAGTTGAGGAAACTTCTGAGATTAGTGTCAACATGGTCAAATCTTTGAAAAAATCAGTGGAAACTTCTTTAGGATCAGATAACGTAGTGGTTGATGTTCAACTATTGAATGAAGATAAATATTTAGCTGCTACTTATCAAGCAACGACCGGACAAGCTGGCGACTTTGACATTACAAATGCCTCTGGTTGGGGTCCAGACTACACTGATCCATCTTCTTACTTGAATATCTATGATTCACGCAAAGGGGATATGATCCATACACTTGGACTGGAAGCTTCTGCCGTAGTACAAGGAACGGATCCATCAACTGCTGCGAAAAAAGCAATCAACTTACCTGAATACGACGCATTATTGGATAAAGCCGCTGCTATCACTGATGATTTAGATGCTCGTTACACTGCTTATGCAGATGCAGAAGCTTGGTTGTTAGATAATGCTTTGCAAGTACCAATTTATGCGGATGGTGGGACGCCGCGTGTCACAAATGTAGTGCCATTTAGTGGACCATATGGTTGGGCAGGAATTGCTGCAAACAAACTGAAATATGTAGAAGTACAAAGCGATATCGTCACAACAGATCAATACGACAAAGCGAAGAAAGCTTGGGAAACGAAAAAAGAAGAAACTGCGAAAGAAGCAGAAACAACAAGTTCTAAGTAATTTAGCTGAATGAATAGTAAAAAAGGCTTTCAATTTCTATTGTAGCCTTTTTTACTTATATGATGAAAGAGAGGGAAAATTGTGAAAAGATACCTTTTATTTAGAGTCCTGCGCTCTATACTTAGTATTTTTCTTGTAACTACCTTAACCTATGCGGTGATCTATTCACTTGTTCCGAGAAAAACGATATTTCAAAATGATGTGAATTACGGAAAATTAAAGGCAAAACCAGATGAACTGGCAGATTATGAAAACACAGCTTTCAGCAAGATGGGTTATATCGAATACCACACGACGAAAGAACTGAAAAAAGAAGTAGGAAGTAGTTCATCAGAAAAAGCCTCTTCTGAGCAGTTAGAAGAAAAATACCAAGATTGGGCGAAGAAAAATGGTTGGACGCTCAAACAATTTCCAATCAGCAAAGAATATTATGCGACAAAAGATATCCCATTAGTAAAACGCGTAGTGAATTTCTATGCGAATATGATCCAAATCGATCACCCTTGGAAAGTAAAAGATGCCAGCAATCCTAACTTAAAACATTCTCTGCGTATCGAAAACGATGAGTTGGTCGGTTGGGCACTTGTCGGTTCAGGAACACAATATAAATACCAGATCTATTTCAATGGACAATTTCCTTATATCCATCAAAATATCGTTCATTTGAATCTAGGCACTTCATATCCGACATTTGCTGGACAAGCGGTAACAAGCATCCTTTCAGGAGGACAAGGGAAAACAGAAAGTACAGAGACAACATTTAATGATGATTTTACAGCGCGCTCTTCTGCTAACATCTATCTCCGTCAATATCAGAAAACAAAAAACATCTCTTCACGAGACAAAAAATATTTTTCTGATAATTATGTCATCACAGATACGAATTACCAAGACCCATCGATGATCGGCACATCATTTCGTATGGGAGCCATCGCTGTTGTTATTGCTTATGCGATCGGCATACCTGCTGCGATGTTGATGGCTCGTTACAAAGGAAAGATACCAGATAAAGCAGGGATCGCTATCGTAACGGTGCTGATTTCCGTGCCAAGTCTAGCCTTTATCTATTTCTTCCGATTTATTGGAAGCAGCTGGTTTTCTTTGCCAGATTCCTTCCCAGCATTGGGCGCACAAGATATTCGCTCCTATATATTACCGACAGTGATTCTAGGACTATTGTCTGTTTCTGGAATCGTTATTTGGCTGAGACGTTACATGATCGACCAACAGTCTTCCGATTATGTTAAATTTGCGAAAGCAAAAGGTTTGAATGCGAAAGAAATTGCTAGAAAACACATTTTCAAAAATGCAGCTATCCCAATCGTCAATGGGATTCCAGGAAGTATCATCGGAGCGATTGCTGGGGCGACGATCACAGAAACAGTGTTTGCTGCACCAGGTATGGGGAAAATGCTACCTGATGCGATCATTACCCATAACAATCCATTAGTTATCGCAATCGTTTTTGTCTTTACCACAGTATCCGTATTTTCAATCTTAGCCGGGGATATTGCAATGGCATTAGTCGATCCGCGAATCAAACTATCGTCAGGAGGAAAATAGCTTGGAAAATGTGAAAACAGAACAAATGAATGAATTCATTTTTGTAGAAACGAATTCGTTAGCTTCAGAAAAGATTGATACGCCGAAGTATTCGTATTGGCGTTCGGTCATGCGTAAATTCTTTTCAAATAAAGTTGCGATTTTTATGCTGATACTGATGCTGGCTGTCTTATTGATGAGCTTTATCCAGCCATTATTCAGCGGATATAAATTTATGGATGTAAAAGATATCAATGACTTTACGAAACGCTATAATCCACCAAGTGCAAAATTTTGGTTTGGTACAGATGCTAACGGCATGTCCTTATTCGATGCAGTTTGGGCAGGGGCAAAAACATCAATTTCCATCAGTGTCATTGCTACATTGATCACTACAGTTATTGGTGTAGTAGTAGGGGCGATTTGGGGAACATCTAAAGCAATTGACCGTTTCATGTTGGAAATTTACAACATCATCTCGAATGTGCCAACTTTACTGATCGTTATCGTTCTCTCTTATACGTTTGGTTCCGGATTTTGGAATTTGATTTTTGCGATGTGTGTGACGAGCTGGCTGAGCGTAGCTTACTTTATTCGGGTACAAGTCATGATCATCCGCGACCGCGAGTATAATCTAGCCTCAAAAACACTAGGAACACCGACCTTGCGGATGATTTTTCGTAATATCCTGCCTTATCTGATTTCTATCATCGTGACAGATATATCTAGAGCGCTACCTTCGTTTATTTCATATGAAACATTTCTTTCATTCTTAGGCGTTGGGTTAAGCAGTGATGTTCCTTCCCTCGGACGATTGATCGCAAAATATACGAATAACATGAGCAATTACCCTTATCTTTTCTGGATTCCTGTGACTGTACTGGCGTTAGTTTCTGTTTCTTTATACATCGTAGGACAAACTCTTGCAGATGCGGCAGATCCAAGAACACATATTTAGGAGGCAAACAATGGAGAATCAAACAATTTTATCAGTAGAAAACATCTCGGTCAGCTTCCATGTTCGTCACCGTGAATTAAAAGCGATCAGAAATGTCTCATTAGTGCTAAAAGAAAAAGAAACATTAGCCATCGTTGGTGAATCAGGATCAGGAAAATCAGTTCTGACAAAAACATTCACCGGGATGCTGGAACAAAACGGCAATATCACTTCAGGAACGATCCGTTATAAAGACAAGATATTAAGCGAATTGAAAAAGGATGAAGAATGGGAAGATATTCGGGGAAAAGAAATCGCGACGATCTTCCAAGATCCTATGACTTCACTGAATCCTATCAAAACAATTGGCTCACAAATCTCAGAAGTCATCATCAAACACCAGAAGAAATCAGCGAAAGAAGCGAAACGCTTAGCTGTCGAATTGATGGAAAAAACAGGAATTCCTAATGCGGCAAAAAGATATGATGAATATCCTTTCCAATACTCTGGTGGGATGAGACAACGGATCGTCATTGCTATTGCATTGGCTTGCCGACCTAAAATCTTGATTTGTGATGAACCGACAACCGCTTTGGATGTAACGATCCAGGCACAAATCTTGGAACTAATCAAAGAGCTTCAGGAAGAATATCAATTCACAACGATTTTTATCACCCATGATTTGGGCGTTGTCGCGGCTATAGCAGACAAAGTAGCTGTTATGTATGCTGGACAGATCATCGAAAGCGGAACAGTTGAAGAAATTTTTTATGATCCAAAACATCCCTATACATGGAGCTTGCTTTCTTCTTTACCACAATTAGCACAAAAAGGAGATGTGCTTTACTCTGTACCAGGAACACCACCTTCTTTATATAAAGATATCCAAGGAGATGCTTTTGCGCCTCGCAGCGCCTATGCGATGAAGGTCGATTTTACTAGTGAACCGCCTATGTTCCAAGTATCCGAAACCCATTTTGCGAAGACTTGGCTGTTGGATCCTCGTGCACCGAAAGTACTTAAACCAAAACAAATCGAAAATCTTCATGAAAAAATGATTGCTTTGGCTGCAGAATTGGATAGTGAAGAACAAGACGGGGGGAAGCAAGTTGTCAGCTGATAAAAAAACTTTGTTAACTGTAAAAGATTTAGAAATCACTTTTGGAGAAGGAAAAAGCAAGTTCGTAGCTGTCCAAGACGCCAACTTTGATATTTATAAAGGAGAAACATTCTCTCTCGTAGGAGAATCTGGTTCAGGCAAAACGACGATTGGCAGAGCAATCATTGGGTTAAATCCGACAAGCAAAGGGGATATTCTCTTTGAAGGGAAAAAGATCAATGGTCCCTTGTCGAAAAAAGAACAAGCAGAAAAAATCCGTAAGATCCAAATGATATTCCAAGACCCATCCGCATCGTTGAACGAACGGGCAACAGTAGAATATATTATCTCAGAAGGCCTCTATAATTTTAACCTGTTCCACTCGGAAGAAGAACGTTTGGAAAAGGTGGCAAAAATCATCAAAGAAGTCGGACTACTTCCAGAGCATATGTACCGCTATCCTCACGAATTTTCCGGCGGTCAAAGACAACGGATCGGAATCGCTCGTGCATTAGTGATGGAACCTGAATTAGTCGTAGCAGACGAACCAATCTCTGCTTTAGATGTTTCGATCCGTGCGCAAGTGTTGAACTTACTGAAAGATGCACAAAAAAAACGAGAAGTGACATATCTTTTTGTCGCTCATGATCTATCAGTCGTACGTTTTATTTCAGATAGAATCGCTGTGATCAGACAAGGACATATTTTAGAACTAGCTGAAACGGAAGAGTTATTCAACCATCCGATTCATCCATATACAAAGGCATTGCTTTCAGCTGTGCCTATACCAGATCCTATTTTAGCAAGGAAAAGAAAATTACATGTGTATGATCCTAGCATACACGATTATACAAAACACGGTCCGGTTTTCGAGGAAGTACGCCCCGGACATTTTGTATACGGGAATCAAAAGGAATTAGAAGCGTATCGAAAATTGTGAGATCTGCAGTTTGACTGAGCACCGAAAATCAGGTGATCAAACATAATAGTTAATCGATATTTTGGTAAAAGCAAGGGGAAGACAGAGGAGTCTTACCCCTTCTTAGTCCACAAAGGGGTGGATGAATTGGAGGATTGTTTATTTTGTAAAATAGTGAATGGAAGATTGCACCGAAGAAAAATAGTTGAGAGTGAAAATATTCTTGTATTTTTAGATAACGCAAGAGATGTCGATGGTCATATGATCGCTCTAGTCAAAAAACATTGGGTCAATTTAATTGATTGCGAGCAAGAACTATTTATCGAATTGATGAACGTCATTCGAGCGGTTTCTCTTCATTGTGTCGAAAATTGCGGTTTTGATGGCGTCAATTTGATCAAAGCAGAAGATGAGACAGTAGAAGAACATGTCTCTCACCTTCATTTCCATATTATTCCTAGAAAAAAACAAGATGGGGTGGATGCTTGGCCCTTATTTACCGGCGCGATGAATGATTTAGAGACTATGCACCAGCTTCTTGATATGAGACAAAGGACAGGAGAAAAATCCAGTGCATAAAAGAGAAGAATGTACGCTCTTAGATACGATTCATTCGGTTTTTAATAAAAAAAGATAAGGTAGCGAGTTGCTTAGAAAACTTGCTATCTTTTTTTGTTAAAACGACTCGGAATGTTTGTTCTTTGTTCTGACTTTTCCAAGCCTTTTTCTTCTTGATACTAATTTTATGAAAAATCAAGAAACAATTGTTATACTAGGTAATGCTGACAAACGGGATTGGCATTTCATTTTGATTCAGCTTCTTTTCAAATCACTAGGAAGGAGGGATAGATTGTTCAAGACTTATTTTCGTTTCAATAAAATACAAGATAATCCTTTTCGTATCATGAACCTGATGCTACTTATCTTTATCGTATTGTGGTTAGGTTACATAAATCATGACTTTTTGATTTCAAGTTTTTCATCCTTAGGGATCTTTACTTTTTTCTATTATCAAAACATACCGATGAAATCTTTGTTGAAACGTATGTTTTTGATTGGTTGTGGTCTTTTGTTTGCTTTCGTTCTAGGGATTTTGTCAACTTATGTTTTATGGCTTGAACCATTTGCTGTAGCTTTGGTTGCTTTTTCCAGCAGATTTGTGTTGCGATTATTCCATATCTCTAAACCAGGTGGCTTGTTTTTTGCGATGCTTTCTGCCATGGGAACGAGCATGCAGCTGCCAATCGCTCAATTACCGATCGTCTCGCTTTATTTTTTTATGGGTGTCGTTTTTGCCCTGATTGCGGCAGTGATTACAAAATTACTGGATTCACGGCCTGAGCAGACAATTGAAAAAGCGACTCTAAAAGAAAGGTTTCATGAAGAGCCTTTGGTGATCATTGATTCTGTTTTCTACAGTGCCGCCTTGTTTCTGTCCGTTTATGTCAGTCATGGCTTGAATCTGCATAATCCTTATTGGTTGACCTTGTCATGTGCATCGATTTTGCTGGCGGAAAATTTGGATGCGATGAAGCATCGACAAGTTCAATATCTGATTGGATCGATGGGTGGGTTATGTGTATCAGCAGTCTTGTCATTTGTGCCGTTCACACAACTGCAGACGATTTTTCTGATTACGTTTCTTTATGGAATCGCACAATTTCTAGTTGCTAGAAATTACGCGGTTGCTAATATTTTTCTTAATCCCATGGCGTTGATGCTATCTACACTTATTCGCGGGGCCTATCTGATGTCTTTGATCGAATATCGTTTTTTAGGAATCATCATAGGAAGTTTCATCGGTTTAGGTGTTGCGTGGGTAATGAATGTCGGACTGCAACATTATTTAAATGTCGTTCGAAAGAAATTAGAATAGAAGGACAAATAGAAGTATATGTGCTAAAAAAGGTTGTGAAAAAGTCATTTTCACAACCTTTTTCTTAATACTCAAAACTGAGCGGCTTTTTCACAACCTCATCTAATCGAATGATACCTCAAAGCGGACAGAAGAGGGGAATTCCGCAATGTTTTCGTTTAACATAGTTGGTTTCACGTTTTTTACCTCTTTTCTGTGTTTCCAAACTGGTCGCACTTTTTCTTCTGCTGCAACGATTTTATGTCTATCCGAGTGAGCTACACGTTTCAAAAGATAGACGAAATTGATTTGCTGATAGGCTTTATCTGTGTTTCCTTCAATTGAAAAGGTACTTTCAATAAGGGCAAGCAAACGGACGATTTCTGTTTCATAAGCAGTTTCCTCCAGCATTTCGCGAACAACGGCTTGTCGACTTGTCTCCAAACGTTTGACCGCTCCGCCAAGCAACACTTGGATGACCTGTTTATCGTTTTCCCTGCTCAAAAGAATATCATCTGTTTCCTCATTCCATAAAATTCCAGATGCCCGTATATCAAATTGAAAATTCTCTTCTACCATACGCAAATCATTTGTTTCCATTCCAACGCCCACCAATCTTTTTCGCAAAAAATTTTTATTTATGTTGGCGGATGGATAAACTTTTTTGAGATAATCAACGTTTTACTTGAAAGTCGTACAGATATTCTTGCTTTCTCCATAGTGAAGGTTCTACACGTCGCTTTTCCGTAAGAGACAAGCTAATTAGGTCGAGTTCCCAAATGATTAGATTATTATCATGATCATGGGTAGCAATCGCTACGTGTTCATCATCAATCACGGAGACAATAAATACCCCACTAAGATCCATGTTTGTCGGGAGTTTTTTAGTAGTTTCTGCAGTCTCAAGATCAATAAAGTAGATCGTGCCGTTACTTGAAAAGTAAACAAGCTGATCTTTATAAATAAAACTTCCTTTTGAAAAACTGAATCCTATATCTTCCAGTATTATTTCTCGGTCTGTTTCTTTAAATGTATACGATGAATCTTTCAGCGAATAGCTAAATAATCCAGCTCGCCGATTATTAGCAAAATCAAAAGCCACTCCGTATAAGTGGTTTTCATGAACATTTAGCCGATAACCTATCAGATATTCACTCCCTTCTATATTGGGGAACGAACCAAGGTTCTCACTGATAAGCGTATCTTCAGAAAGATAGAGTCTATCAACAAATAATTTTCCTATTTCTTCGTCACGTAAAATATAGAGAGACTGCTCATCGTTTCCAGTCGAAAAAATATGCCCGTTGATAATCGTATAGTCATTATTAAAATAAAGATTGTTTTGATAAAGGATGTCATTGGTATCTGGATAGCCATGATTGAACAAAGTAACCAGCTTCCCGTCCAATATGACGCTGTCTATTCCTGTATGTTCTTTTGTTTGGCGCTTTTCCTTTTCGATTTTTCCTGAATGAGGTGTATAAACGAAGTCATGCGTTCGATCAGATAAAAAGACTTTTTGATCATGTTGTACGAAAGTGCCTAGTTCCAGTCCTTCTGTTTTTAAAATCACTTGATCCTTCTTTCCGATACCAACGAATCTGCCAGATGTTACAAACTTGTCCATTGTATTCGAAAAATAGAGATAATAATCATAATCATCTGTCAGTTTCTTTTCCTACACCGGTACATCCCGATATCCCTAACAATAAAAGGAACCCCAAGCTAAGAAATAGGTATTTATATTTCATGACATCTCCTTGTTAACGGTCATATTCTAAAAAACATTCCCATATTATTCCACCTATTACCGATTTTTTCATTCTCTAACACTCCTTTTATTTTTTTATATTTCAACAATTACAGTGTATTCTAACTAGCAATCAAATGTAAGACACAAATCATTGCGCCATATATTCAATTCCTAAATTTTCCGTTATAGTTAATATGGGAGAGAATACTTAAATGAAAGGAGCGAGGGATGGAGATCCATCAGTGGTTGCGTGAGAAGAGAAGGGAAAAAGGGTATACTCAAAAATGGGTGTCACTTCAGTTACATATTACAAGACAAGGTTTGTCCAATTGGGAAAATGGCCGGTCATATCCAAGTTGATGCTCTATAAATTGATTTGTTTGTATGGATGCTCAGCTAAAGAGATTTCAGAACTGTTTACAAGAGAAAGAGAAACAAAGAACTAGGATACACCATTTCTTTTTTAAGATCCCAATCGTTATAGACTCTTTTCAATTACAAATGTTTCTAATATAGTTGATATTGAGGGAAATGGATGCGGTTTAACAACGAGGAGGATGCTTGGATGGTATTTGCTCGATGGCTGACAAAAAAAGAAAAGACCGAAGTTATACACAAGATTTCGTTGCACGACAATTAGGTATCACAAGACAAACACTTTCCAAATGGGAAACAGGTCTATCGCGTCCCAGTTACGAGATGTTACAAAAAATTTTTCGTTTTTACGACTGTTCGCAAAAAGAAGTAGCTGAATTGTTTAAGACAATCGGAAACGGTAAGATGTGAATGTGGGAAGAATAATTGGTAGATCATATGTAATAATAAAACTTATTTCCGAAGAAGCACCTTTTGGAACACTATTCATTCGGAAAAAGTGATTGTGACACGACTTTTGCCATAGCCTCGTTTTAGCAGGTTGACTTTCTTTTTGACATTTGATACCATTCAGAATACAAATCGTAATTATTTCGATTTGCATTCTTTAACATGACTACAATCAAAGAAGAAAGTGGGTCGTCTATATGGAAAAAACAGATATCTCAAGTGCGTATCGCCGTTTGAAAAGCCCAAATATCAAAACACGAAAACGTGCGTTGAAAATCATCAAAGATGTGAAACGAAATAGTGGAAAAAGGTAAGAAGAAGGAAACTTAATAAAAAAATGAGGTTGTGACAGAAGTGGTCAGCTTCAAGAAATAAGAAGGAATTGACGAAATTTACTTCTCACATTTTTGTGTAATTTCGGCTTATTTCCGAAGAAGCTACTTCTGGAACACCGGTTATTCGAAAAAAGGAACTGCGACACGATTTTTGTCACAGTTCTATTTTCAATTATTTTTGTTTATTCCCACTCGAAAATAAAAAGATAGCGTATAGAATTATTTCGCTAATCTAAAGGTTTGCAACATATTATAATATGTTTAGAATACGATGGATTTTATAGAGTATTATCATTTTATTTACTTATTTCTACGTATTAATGTGTTAAAATTTTTTCTTGCTTATCTAGGACAGTTAAATCTAACGTATTTTTAGTAAAGTTTATAAACTTTTTGTCATGAGTCACAAAAACAACGGTAGCATGATGTTCGACATTAAATTTTTTTATGATGCGAAAGACTAATTCAGCATTTTTTTCATCAAGATTACCTGTAGGTTCATCTGCAAAAATATAAGAAGGTTTTTTTAAAATTAATCTAGCTAACGCAATACGCTGCTGTTCTCCGCCGCTTAATTCATAAATCTTTTTCTCTAAAACATTGGATAGACCTACTTCGAATAAACTGTGTAACATCATTTCTTTTTTCACTTTTTTATTCATTTTTTGGTTTTTTAATGCTATAAGTAGATTACTTTCGACACTTTCATCGTTTATTAAACCGAAATTTTGAAAGATATAGCCAATCTTATCTTTTTGTAGTAAATGAACTTCTTTAGCACTAGGATTTTCTATACCTTCAAATATGATTTTTCCACTATCAGGTTTTTCCAGCAAGCCTAACAAGTTTAATAAAGTTGTTTTGCCACTCCCGCTTTTTCCATAAATACATAAAAAGTCACCATCTTTAATCGTTAAGGAGAATTGTTCAAAAATTTTATTTTTTCCATATGAAATACCAACGTTTTTTATCTCTATCATCTCTAAACTCCTTTTTTTTCTATGCTTGGCTTGTTAATAGAAGTGCTTAAGTAATACATGGTTAATAAAGTGATAAGTAATTCTAAAATGCTCCAGCAAGTAATTATAAAAATAATATATTGGTTTCTATAAAGGATGAATAATACTGATACAAGAATGATATCTAATAAGATAATTGGCATGACTATTGGAGTAAAGAGTTTTATAAAAGAGTATCCAAAAAGTCTCTTAATATGCAAGCTATATCTATATTTTTCTACGATTAATTGGTAGGATGAAAAAACATTAAAAATTTGGATTACAGTTAAACAAATCAATAGAATTCTTATAGTGTAAATCAATGTTTTCTTTGTATTCAATTCTTCAGCTCGGAAATTGTAAATTGAAATAGTATTCTGGATGCTTGGTAAAGTATTTGTTTTGATAATGGTCGGTAATAAATAATTAAATCCATCCTTTTTTTCTGTTTGAACAAAAGAAGATGTCGTCAACCAGGCTGCATAAAAACTAGCATCTAGATTTCCTGTATCTACTATAGAGATTGGATCAACTATAGTAAAGTCTTTTTTATCAATGTGAGGATTATACGTAAAATATTTTTGATGACTTTTCACATATATGATGTTTATTTTTGCATTTATCGGTTCTGAAGACGCGCTCGTAGCTCGCCTCAAAAAAGAAAAATATTCCAGATATTGCGATTCAATTTCTTTTTCAAATTTATTCAAGAAGTCAGGCACTAATAGATTCAAATGGTTAGGTGAATAGATTATTTTATCTATAGGAGATTTTCCTTGAGTATCTATGATCGGGTTGTGCGCGAAATAGTTTTTATTGATAATGATCGATTTTCCAGCAGGAGAAGTCAATTGTTCAATATCACTATGAGTATTCATTTCATAGAGCGGTTTTCCATTTGATAGTTTTTCATAATTGGATGAGTTTATTAGGAATAATCCTTTTTTATTTGTTGCCTCGTTAAAAAAATTTTTCAAATTTTTCTCGTAAGGACGATATTCATCTGGATCATTCGTGATAAATCTTAATTGTGTGGCATAGATATTCTTTGTTTTCTCCCAATAGACATTTTGATTTTGGTGCTGAACCAATACCTGTTGATCTTTTAATAATGAAGTACCTAAAATAATAATGGTTGTTGCAACTGCTAATTTACAGAATAGATTAAAGGCTATCCCAAAGCTGCTGTAATTGTTGCCTTTTAAATTATTGGGATGATTCGAGCGATAAATGAGTTTAATAGATAGATAAATACAGATAGAATACAGCGTAATGAGTAAAAGAGTGGTCAATAATGACAAAGAGAAAAAGGAAATTATAAATGGCATTCCTTTATAACGGATAAAAAAGTATGGGACAATAATAAGGCTGACGGTAGATAAACTCAATAAAAGTACACGTATGATAGGAATTGTAAAAGAACTTAAAGTATCTTGGATACTCCAGCCAAATAGTTTAAATAGAGTGATTTTTTTAGTTTGTTTAATAAGAAGTTGGATCAATATTGCTAAATTAACTACCAATAATAGAAACCATACTAAAATCAATAAATATTTGTCGAAAAACTCTTTGCGGACATTTAGGTTGTAACTATCATTGTTATCGGTTTGTATAGTTCCTAGTTTATTGATATCTCTGAGAAACGCGTGGATCTGTTTTTGAGTGTTTCCCTGAATATAATAGACGCCTGAAATCCCTGTTTCAGGAATGTCGGCGAACTTTTTTAGCTCTAGGTCAATTTTTGAATTTGTCCAAACGAAATCTTTTCTAGATTTTAAAGTATCTGTACTGCTTTCATTTGGATTCCCTAGAGTAGTAAATTCATTCTTCATTGTTTGATTTGTATATATTTTTAAATCGGAGTCACTAGAAAATATATATTTAAAGATTTCAATTTGATTGTTGTTTGCTGTTTCAATAATAAAATCAGCTTGTTGCTGAGGTTCTCTTAACATTGAATTAGATTCGACTAGAATAGTAATCTTTTCTTTATCTTTATAAAGTAATTTATTTAACTCTAATTGGTCAATAACTGAAAGGAAAATAAAAACAGTTAATATTAATTGGGCAATTATTCCTATGTAAACATATTTTTTCATAATATCTCCTTTAATAATTACTTAAACAGATAGCTTCATACTGTGATTTTTTGTGTTTTAATTAACGAAAGTTATAATATGCTTTATTTCCACCAAAAAGAGTCCAGCCAACACTTGCGTTACTCCATTGATATGGCGCTTTCCAACCACCACTATTAAACGTTCCGTTTCCGTTCTCGCATGAGGCATGGCCCTCTTTTGTATAGTGTTGGTATTCAGAAATATTACGGTTGCCATTCTGGCCTCTACGCCACCAGCCACCACCAACGGCACTTGAAGCATATCTTGATGAACTATCGTTTTTATTATCTTTTGTTTCAATTACAGTAGTATATGCATCTACATTTTCTTGCCCACCAGAGTATAAAGAGTCCTGTGTAGCATTAGCAATAGGTACTACTATTCCAATGGCTGTTCCGGAAATTAACAAAGTACTAATAATTATTTTTTTCATTTATATCTCCTTTTAGTATAAAGCTATCTCAATTAAAGATAGCGCTTACAACGATGGTTGTCAATAGTTGAAAATAAAATGTCAAGCAATTAGCTCAGAATATTTTTTCTATCGGAAAATGTTTGTATTGATTAAGGTAATACTAGAGTTATCGAATATATTTTTATTATGGTTTACCTTATTTAAAATTATTATTGTTATTTAGTATTAACTATAAAAGTTTCATTTTTTATTATTTGAGAACACATATTGAATCATGTCCAGAACTGTTAAATAATTAGCAAGAAATATTTGGTAAGGAACAAAGAAGACTAAAGGAGCGGACATATAAAAAACGCTTATGAAGTACTATTGAAGGAATTTTCATGTTTTGTCAAAAGTAAATCAATTAAAATTACGTATAAAGTAATTGATGAAATCTTTTAAAAACTTTGTAACTGTGATAAAAGTGTGATAATGAAAAAACAAACAGCCAACAAACATTGACATATCAAAATTTGTTGGCTATTTTTGATTATTCCCACTCCACTGTTGCTGGTGGTTTAGAAGTGATGTCATACACGATACGGTTGACATGGGCTACTTCGTTTACGATACGTACAGAGATTTTTTGCAAGACTTCCCATGGGATACGGGCAAAGTCAGCTGTCATTCCGTCGATTGAAGTCACCGCACGGATACCGACTGTGTAGTCGTAAGTACGTCCGTCACCCATAACACCGACAGAGCGGATTCCTGGAAGAACAGTGAAATATTGCCAGATATCACGGTCAAGTCCAGCAGCTGCGATTTCTTCACGCAAGATAGCATCAGATTCGCGTACGATTTCTAGCTTGTCTTCAGTGATTTCGCCAAGAACACGAATACCAAGACCAGGGCCAGGGAATGGCTGACGCCAAACGATTGAATCAGGCATGCCTAATTGAGTACCTAATTCACGGACTTCGTCTTTGAATAGTGTGTTTAATGGTTCGATCAACTCAAATTGCATATCTTCTGGCAGTCCACCTACATTATGGTGAGATTTGATCGTTTGTGCTGTTTCTGTACCAGATTCGATAACGTCAGTATACAACGTTCCTTGTGCTAAGAAAGAGACGCCTTCTTCACCAGCAAGTTTTGTTGCTTCGTCATCAAAAACATATACGAATTCATTCCCAATGATTTTACGTTTTTGTTCTGGATCAGATACACCTTTCAACTTGTCTAAGAAGCGATCTCTTGCATCGACTTTGATGATGTTCAAGCCGAATTTTCCGCCTAGACTTTCCATTACTTGTTCCGCTTCGCCTTTGCGTAGCAGACCATGGTCAACGAAGATAGATGTCAATTGGTCACCAATCGCTTTTTGTAAAAGAACTCCAACGACACTAGAATCAACGCCGCCTGAAAGACCAAGCAAGACTTTTTTGTCACCAACTTGTTCACGGATTTTTTCTACTTGCATATCGATAAAGTTATCCATTGTCCAGTTACCTTCACAGTGACAAACATCAAAGGCAAAGTGGCGCAGCAATTCGATTCCGTATTCGGAATGACGTACTTCTGCATGGAATTGGATACCGTAAAAATTACGTGTGGTGTCTTGGATAGAAGCAATCGGACAATCTTTGCTTGTTCCGACTGTTTCAAAGCCTTCAGGAACTTTAGTTACCAAGTCACCATGGCTCATCCATACTGTTTGTTGTTTTGGTGTTTCTTTAAACAAGACAGCTTGATCGCTTGTTACTTCTAACAAGGCTTTCCCATATTCGCGGTTTTTAGCAGGCTCTACGGAACCGCCAAGTTTGTATGTGATCAATTGCATACCATAGCAAATCCCTAATACAGGAATACCTAAATTGAAGATCTCAGGATCGATCCCAAATGCATTCTCATCATATACACTGTTTGGTCCGCCAGAAAGAATAATTCCCTTTGGATTCATCGCTTTTACTTCTTCTGCAGTAATGCGGTGGCTCAATAATTCGGAAAAGACTCCAAGATCACGAATACGTCTTGTGATCAATTGGTTATACTGACTACCGTAGTCTAATACGATAATCTTTTCAACGTTCGTCATATCGGCAACGTTTGTCAAATTTATTACCCCTATCCCTTTAAATTTTATCTCAAAATAGTCAAACTATTTTAAAATGCTAATATTTTCGCATGAAAATCGAATCGATGATATGATTTTCAGTTTTATGGAGAATTATATCGGCTCTTCCTCGTGTAGGCAAGATATATTCCTGTAAATTTTTCAAATTCACATTTTTCCATACATCTTTTGCCATTTTAAAGGCTTCTTCACGATCTCCGATAGCAAAACGATAATAATAATTCTCTGGATTTTGGAAAGCCGTATCCAGTAACGCGCCAAAACGATCCAAATACCATTTTTCGATCAGCACGGGATCGGCATCGACATAGACAGAAAAATCAAAAAAGTCGCTGACGTAGATTTGCTGATTCGCAGGTAATTGAAGCGTATTGATCCCCTCAACGATCAAGATATCAGGTTGCTGGATCAGCTCGTACTTATCTGGAATGATATCATACACATCATGTGAGTAAACAGGTACTTTTATCTCTTCCTGACCAGATTTTACACGATTCAAGAAGTCGATCAGCATCTCCATATCATAACTTTCAGGAAATCCTTTGCGATCCATAATTCCACGCTCTTTTAATATACGATTTGGATAAAGAAATCCATCAGTCGTGATCAGCTGAACATTTCTTCGTTTGAAGGTACGAGACAAAATCGTCTGCAGCAGTCTGGCTGTGGTACTTTTTCCAACGGCTACGCTTCCGGCGATCCCGATAATAAAAGGCGGTACTTCTACGTATTTATGAAGAAATAAACCTTTACTCAAGAACAAAGATTCGAATTCTTTCATATATAGATATATCAGATGAGCAAGAGGTACGTAGATATCTCGAACATCCTGCATGGAAATGCGGTCATTCAAACTTTTGATATTATCTAGTTCATCTTGTGTCAAAGGTGCTTGCCCATTACGATAAAATTCTCGCCATTCTTCTCTTGCCACACGGTAGTAGTTCATTGGATCATTCATATTAGCCTCCTGCGTTCTCCCATCAATGGAACTATTTTAACACAAAATAAACACAAACCCCACCACTTAAGAGAGATTGCCAATCTTTTTGTACAATCTTTATAATAGAAAGAAAAGGAGTTTTATTCTTGACTTGCGCACGGATACATAAAAGGATAGACTGTTGACATGAAAGAAATGAGAAGGATGGAAGACATGACAAATCATTACTATTCTGAACGCCCAGATACGGCGCACGATTTTGAACAATGGGCTTTTGAGTTAAAAGGCAGAACCTTTCAATTTGTAACTGATTCTGGTGTATTTTCACGTGAAACAGTGGATTATGGTTCACGTGTCCTGATTGATGCTTTTGATTGGGAAGAGTTGCCTGACGAAGGAAAGATCTTAGATGTGGGATGCGGGTATGGACCGATTGGGCTAGCTTTGGCATTTGCGACACAACGGTTTGTTGAAATGGTCGACATTAATGAGCGAGCAGTGAGTCTAGCGCAAGGAAACGCAAAGCGTAACCAAATCGAACAAGTGGACATCCACCAATCAAATATCTATGAAGTACTTCATGAAGAAACCTATGCAGCTATCGTCAGCAATCCGCCAATCCGTGCTGGAAAAAAAGTCGTACATGAAATCTTGACAGGCGCATATCCTCGATTGAAGCAGGGCGGTACACTGACAATTGTGATCCAGAAGAAACAAGGAGCGCCGAGTGCGCAAAAGAAGATGGAAGAAACATTTGGCAATGCAGAAATCGTTACAAAAGATAAAGGATATTATATCATCAAAAGTGTGAAAGAATAACTAGCTGAAAAATAATAGAGCGACGAAAAAGTGGAACTGGGCGTGCATGTAAGGGTACGTATCAGTTCTTTTTTTGCTGAGAAGTTTTTAAAAAACAAAGAACTATTTTTTCTTCAAAAAGAAATAGTAGGAACAGAGTCGTTGTTTTTTACGATAAAATAAACAAGATACAGAACTTGTATAGAAGGCTGCCAAGTTGGTAGATAAAGGAGATTTTTATCAAAAAACATACTTTCTTTTTTTCTCTATTCTTTTCTTGGGGGTTTTGGTACACTGATAGGGAATTTAGATAGAAGGGAGCCACTAGGGTGAAGCTGACCATCAGAGATATTGCAGAAATGGCAGGGGTATCAGTAACAACTGTCTCACAGATTTTGAATAACAAAGGAAGCCGATTTAGTGATAAGACAAGAAAAAAAGTGTTGTCGATCGTGAATGAACATCATTATAAACCCGATTATTTCGCTTCAAATGTGATCAATCGACATTCAAAGACCATCGGAATGATCGTTCCTGATGTCACCGATTTCTTCTTCTCCAAACTGATCGAAGGTGTAGAGAGCTATTTGAATCCTTTGGGCTATGTGATCATGTTATGCAATTCTCGTCATAGCCAAGAAAATGAGATCAAGTATTTACAAGAGCTTTCCCACCGCTCAGTGGACGGGATCTTGCTGGCAACACCAAATATTTTACCTGAGAAATACGCATTAGACAGCGGATTTTATCAAAAAATGCCGATTATTTTAATCGATCGCGGATTGAATCGTCGGGATAACGGACGGCTTATCGTAAAGGAATATGAGGGAGCCTATCAAGCTGTTTCACTATTTATTGAAAGTGGCCATACGAAGATCGGCATGCTGAAGGAAACCACTGGATACTATCAATTAGAAGAACGTTTCAACGGATATCGTCATGCGCTGAAAGATCATGGCCTGCCTTTTAATGGGAAATTTGTTGAACATGGAGAGTTGACTGTCCAAGGTGGATATACTGCATCAAAAAAATTACTCAAACATAAAGATATCACGGCTATTTTTTGCGGGAATGATGCCATGGCGATTGGCTGTTATCAGGCGATAGATGAATTGGGCAAAAAAATCCCAGAAGATATCTCAGTCATAGGATTCGATGGATTAAAGCTGTCAGAATACATGATTCCGCAATTGACGACAGTGCAGCAACCAAGTTTTGATATTGGATTTTATGCTGCGCGTTTCCTGATTGATACGATCGAATTTCCTCAAAGAAAAGTTCCGAACAAAGTGTTCGAAACAAAATTAATTATTCGTGAGAGCGTAAAAGTATTGACAAAGGGCTAACTCGGCGGTATATTGCTTATGTAAGCATTTACAAAGGCGAGTTAGTGCTTTTTTTATTTTTAGTAAACCAGTTTACTAAAGTGGTTTACCTTTTCTAAAAATAATGTATAATACCGAATGAAGACAAGGAGGATCAGGCAATGCGAATGGTGGATCTGATTGAAAAAAAGAGGGATGGAAACGAGCTGTCGAAAGAGGAAATCGAGTACATCGTCACGAACTATACGAATGGAAAGATTCCAGATTATCAAGTCAGTGCATTATTGATGGCAATTTTTTATCAAGACATGACAAATGAAGAAATCACGAACTTAACATTGGCGATTGCTAATTCTGGTGATGTCATCGATTTGAGTTCTCTTGAAGGAATAAAGGTAGACAAGCATTCGACAGGTGGCGTTGGTGACACGACCACATTGATTTTAGCCCCCCTAGTAGCTAGTGTCGGAGTGACAGTGGCTAAAATGTCTGGACGCGGTCTAGGTTACACAGGTGGCACATTAGATAAGCTAGAAGCAATTCCCGGATTTCAGATCGAGCTTTCGGATGAAGCATTCGTGCGCATTGTCAATGAAAGCAAAGTAGCAGTAATCGGTCAATCAGGAAACTTGGCACCGGCGGACAAAAAATTGTACGCTTTGCGTGACGTCACAGCGACCGTTGATTCTCTTCCGCTGATTGCCAGTTCGATCATGAGTAAAAAGATCGCGGCAGGAGCAGATGCAATCGTTTTGGATGTGACCACTGGAGACGGTGCTTTCATGAAGAATATCGAAGATGCAAGACGTCTGGCAAAGACCATGACAAACATTGGCAAACTAGCGAACCGAGAAACAGTGGCGGTAATCTCGGATATGTCAGAACCTCTTGGCGAAGCAATCGGAAATAGTCTAGAAGTTGTCGAGGCAATCGAAACATTACAAGGAAATGGTCCAGAAGATCTAGTAGAAATGTGCTACGCTTTAGGAAGCCAAATGGTTGTCCTTGCTGGCAAAGCTAAAACAATCGATGAAGCAAGAACGTTGCTTCAAGAAGCTCTGGAATCAGGTAAAGCGTTAGCAAAATTCAAAGAAATGATTCAAAATCAAGGGGGAGACCCAACCATCGTGGAAAAACCAGAACGAATTTTGACTGCACGTTACACAATGGAACTTCCTGCTAAACAAAGCGGAGTCGTGTCAAAAATCGTGGCAAACGAATTAGGAATTGCTGCAATGATGCTAGGTGCTGGGCGTAAAACCAAAGAAGACGATATTGATCACGCCGTTGGATTGAAACTGCATAAAAAAATCGGGGACACTGTGACAAAGGGCGAGTCATTATTGACAATCTATAGTAATGATGAAGAAATCTCTTCGGTTATTGAATTATTATATAAAAATATTGAAATTGGCGAATCAGCAATGAAGCCAACATTGATTCATGACATTATCACAGAATAAAAGGAAAAAAGCGGATTTACCGTTTGAAAGAAAAGGGGAAAAGAAATGGAACTAAACCGAATGATCGACCATACTATTTTGAAAGCAGACGCATCTAAAGAAGCTGTGATGCAAATTATCGAAGAAGCGAAAAAATATCATTTTTACTCTGTCTGCATCAATCCAGCATGGGTTGCGCTAGCAAAAGAACAATTACAAGGCGAACCAGTAGCCGTATGTACAGTGATCGGGTTTCCTTTAGGAGCAAACACATCCGAGACAAAAGCATTTGAAACGACAGATGCCATCAATAACGGTGCTGATGAAGTCGATATGGTCATCAATATCGGTGCGTTGAAATCAAAAGATGATCAAAAAGTTCAAAAAGATATCGAAGCAGTTGTTGAAGCAGCAAAAGATCGTGCACTTGTCAAAGTGATCATCGAAACATCTTTATTAGATAGAGAAGAAATCATCCGAGCATGCGAATTAGCAAAAGCTGCAGGCGCTGATTTTGTCAAAACATCAACTGGTTTCTCAACGGGTGGTGCAAAGGTAGAGGATGTCCGCTTGATGCGTGAAACGGTAGGACCTGAAATGGGCGTTAAAGCTTCTGGCGGTATCCATAACGAAGAAGAAGCAATGGCAATGATCGAAGCGGGTGCTACAAGAATCGGAACAAGCGCAGGAGTAGCAATCGTATCTGGTTCAACTGGCGAAGGCTATTAATTTTCAAAGGAGAAACTCATGGCAGAACTCAAACAAGAATGGATCAACATAGCTATTGAAGCGTTAGATAAAGCATACGTTCCTTATTCCCATTTTCCGGTAGGTGCTTGTCTCGTAACAGAATCAGGCAAGATTTATCAAGGTATCAACATCGAGAATGCATCATTTGGATTAACGAATTGTGCCGAGCGCACAGCTTTCTTCAAAGCCGTATCAGAAGGAGAAAGATCGTTTACCCATTTAGTCGTAGCAGGGCACACCCCGGATCCTATTTCTCCATGTGGTGCATGTCGGCAAGTAATGGCAGAGTTCTGTGCTCCTGATATGCCGGTTACGCTAGTGGGAGACAATGGTGTGACGAAGGCAACGACCGTTCGAGAACTACTGCCTTATGCATTTACTGAAAAAGATCTATAACTCATGTTCATTCAGTCAGCTGACTGTTGAAAAATAAAACAATTATTTTAGGAGGCTTTACAGAAATGAAAAAAGCAAAATTATTTGGTTTAGGTGCTGTCGCACTAGCAGCAGGGTTATTTTTAGGTGCATGCGGCAACAACGGCTCTACTGATTCATCCGGTGGCAAAAGCTCATCAGACACAACAACTGCAGCATTGATCACAGATACAGGTGGTGTAGACGACCGTTCATTCAACCAGTCAGCTTGGGAAGGATTACAAAAATGGGGGAAAGATCAAGGTCTTTCACGAGGCAATGATGGCTTCCAATACTTCCAATCTTCAAACGAATCAGATTATATCCCAAATATCGACCAAGCATTGAATGCTGGATTCAAAACGATTTTTGGTATTGGTTATAAACTAAAACCAGCGATCCAAGAACAAGCAACAAACAATACAGGTACGAACTTCGTTATCATCGATGATGTGATTGACGGATTAGATAACGTTGTATCTGCTACATTCAAAGACAACGAAGCTTCTTATCTTGCAGGGATTGCAGCAGCTTACACGACTGAAACGAACGTAGTCGGCTTTATCGGCGGCGTAAAAGGTGAAGTAATCGATCGTTTTGATGCTGGATTCAAAGCCGGTGTTGATGCAGGTGCGAAAGAACTAGGAAAAGAAATCAAAGTATTGAACCAATATGCTGGTGACTTCTCTGCTCCAGATAAAGGACGTTCAATTGCTCAAGGTATGTATGCACAAAATGCAGATATCATCTTCCATGCTTCAGGTGGTACAGGTAATGGTGTATTCCAAGAAGCAAAATCATTGAACGAATCAGGCGACAAAAAAGTTTGGGTTATCGGTGTTGACCGCGACCAATCAGACGAAGGCGAATACACATTGAACGGCGAAAAGAAAAACTTCACATTGACATCTACACTGAAAGCAGTAGGAACAGTAGTAGAAGATTTGGCACAAAAATCAGCTGACGGTAAATTCCCTGGTGGTGAACACACTGTTTATGGATTGAAAGAAGACGGTGTTGGTCTAACAGAAGGACAACTTTCTGACGAAGCGAAAAAAGCAGTGGATGAAGCAAAAGAAAAAATCATTTCAGGTGACGTAAAAGTTCCAGAAACTCCTGAAGAAAATTAAAACCATTTCTATAGCCTTGTTAGACACATGTTTGACAAGGCTATGGTTTGATTAGAACAAGAATTGTTCATTTATCCAAGCTGCCTTGAGACAGTTTGGATAAGGGAACAATTCCCTGAAGTAATGTTTGTTTCAAAAGAAGAACGCTCGCTAAGCGTGAATCTTAGTCAATCGTTGCCCTAGATAGAAATCGTTAGGATGTGAAAAAAAGGTGGTTCAAGAAAATATTGTCATAGAAATGCAGAATATTACCAAAGAATTTGGAACATTCAAGGCAAATGACAACATCAATTTACAAGTAAAGGCAGGAGAGATTCATGCGTTGCTTGGAGAAAACGGTGCTGGCAAATCTACATTGATGAACGTGCTTTCCGGATTATTAGAGCCGACATCAGGAAAAATTTTGATGCGTGGGAAAGAAGTACAAATCACAAGCCCGACAAAAGCCAATCAATTAGGGATTGGGATGGTCCATCAGCACTTTATGCTTGTTGATGCCTTTACTGTAACAGAAAACATCGTGTTGGGAAGCGAACCTAGTCGTGCAGGGATGCTTGACCATAAAAAAGCGCGAAAAGAGATTCAAAAAGTTTCTGAACAATATGGATTATCAGTCAACCCAGATGCTTATGTTCGTGATATTTCAGTTGGGATGGAACAACGGGTAGAAATTTTAAAAACACTTTACCGAGGAGCAGATGTACTGATTTTTGATGAGCCGACAGCTGTATTGACCCCTCAGGAAATTGATGAATTAATCGTGATCATGAAGGAATTAGTCAAAGAAGGCAAGTCAATCATTTTGATTACGCATAAGTTAGATGAAATCAAAGCAGTAGCTGACCGTTGTACAGTTATCCGCCGTGGAAAAGGAATCGGTACAGTCAACGTTAAAGACGTTACCTCACAGCAATTAGCTGATATGATGGTCGGAAGAACGGTTTCATTCAAAACGATGAAAAAAGAAGCGAAGCCTCAAGAAGTCGTTTTGTCTATTGAAAATCTAGTGGTGAAAGAAAATCGTGGATTAGAAGCCGTGAAAAACTTGAACTTAGAAGTTCGTGCTGGCGAAGTACTTGGTATCGCTGGAATCGATGGAAACGGGCAGTCGGAGTTGATCCAAGCTTTAACTGGTTTGCGAAAGGCAGAAAGCGGACATATCAAGCTAAAAGGGGAAGACATCACCAATAAAAAACCTCGAAAGATCACTGAACATGGTGTAGGACATGTGCCAGAAGACCGTCATAAATATGGGTTAGTCTTAGATATGACATTGTCTGAAAACATTGCCCTACAAACGTACCATCAAAAACCTTACAGTAAAAACGGTATGCTGAATTATTCAGTGATAAATGAACATGCCAGAGAATTGATCGAAGAATATGATGTTCGAACAACGAATGAACTTGTTCCTGCAAAAGCTTTATCAGGCGGAAATCAGCAAAAAGCAATCATCGCTCGGGAAGTCGACCGAGATCCTGATCTGTTGATCGTTGCAAATCCAACTCGTGGACTGGATGTAGGTGCGATCGAATTTATTCATAAACGTCTGATCGAACAAAGGGACAAATACAAAGCAGTGTTATTGATTAGTTTCGAATTAGAAGAAATTTTAAATGTTTCGGATCGTATTGCTGTTATCCATGAAGGAGAAATCGTCGGGATCGTTGATCCGAAAGAAACATCTGAAAATGAATTAGGTCTATTGATGGCGGGCTATACCTTAGAAGAAGCACGAAAAGAGTTAGAAAAGGGGGCTGGCGCACATGAATGATCGCAGCGAGAAATTCCGTAATTTATTAGTGCCTGTACTTTCAGTTGTTTTAGGATTAATCTTAGGCGCGATATTGATGGCTGCTTTTGGTTTTCAGCCCATCCAAGGTTATTCTTCTATGTTAGATGCAGCTCTTGGTTCGCAAAGAGGAATCGGTGAAACATTAAGGCAAGCAACGCCGTTGATTTTTACAGCATTAGGGTTTTCTGTAGCTAACTCAGCTGGGTTCTTCAATATCGGGCTTTCTGGACAAGCACTTTGCGGATGGATCGTCAGTGTCTGGGTGGCACTTGCTTTTCCAGATCTTCCAAAAGTCGTTTTGCTTCCATTGTGTGTGATCCTAGGTGCCTTAGCAGGTGCGATGGCAGCGGCTGTTCCTGGGTTGCTACGAGCATTTTTTGGAACAAGTGAAGTGATCGTAACGATCATGATGAACTATATCTTATTATACGTAAGCACATTTGCTTTACATGAAGTGATGCCTGAAAGCTACCGATCAAGTTTGGACTCTTCCAATATGATCAGTCAAAATGCATCGTTGCGGTTACCTTGGTTAACACAAGCTTTTGGCGGCTCTCGCGTAAACTCAGGTTTGTTTTTAGCCATCATCGCGCTTATTTTTGTTTGGCTATTGATGAAGAAAACGACTTTAGGATTTGAGATCCGTTCCGTTGGTTTGAATCCTTTTGCTTCTGAGTATGCAGGGATGAGTAGTAAACGTACGATCGTTTTGTCGATGGTCATTTCTGGCGCTTTGGCAGGGCTTGGCGGTGTGGTTGAAGGATTAGGAACGTATCAAAACTTCTTCGTTCAAACGACTTCACTATCTATTGGATTTGATGGGATGGCTGTTTCCTTACTTGGATCTGGATCAGCAATCGGTATTCTTTTATCAGCGATTTTGTTCAGTATTTTGAAGATCGGCGGACTTGGCATGCAGACAGGAGCTGGTGTTCCGTTTGAGATCGTCAATGTATCGATTGCTCTGATTATCTTCTTTGTTGGGATCAATTTCTTGATTCGTTTCGTCATGGCTAAGTTCTTCCAAGGAAAAAAACAAGAAGAAATCGTTGCGACAATCGAAGCGAAGCCAACGAATCAAAACCATGAAGGAGGCGAACTATAATGTCGACTATCGAATTAATTGCCTTGATTCTTACTTCAACACTGGTTTATTCAACACCGTTAATTCTAACATCACTAGGCGGAACGTTTTCTGAACGCAGCGGGATTGTAAATGTAGGGTTAGAAGGAATCATGGTCATGGGTGCTTTTAGTTCCATCGTTTTCAACTTGACGATGAGCCCCTCACTTGGTTCCATGACGCCATGGATCGCTATTTTAGTGGGTGGCGTCGTAGGTATCCTATTTTCTTTGATCCACGCAGTAGCAACAGTCAGCTTGCGTGCTGACCATATTATCAGCGGTACAGTGATCAATCTGATGGCACCAGCTTTAGGTGTTTTCTTGATCAAAGCATGGTATGGGAAAGGTCAAACAGATAACATCACGCAGAATCTGGGATATTTCTCTTTCCCAGGTTTAGCAGATATTCCGGTCATTGGACCAATTTTCTTCAAAAATACATTCTTGCCTGCTTATTGTGCAATTTTGATTGCTGTCATTGCTTGGGTGATCATCTTTAAGACGAAATTCGGCTTACGCCTCCGTTCAGTTGGTGAAAACCCTCAAGCTGCCGATACATTAGGTATCAATGTATATGCTATGCGTTATTCAGGCGTGCTGATTTCAGGCTTGTTAGGCGGTATGGGCGGTGCTGTTTTTGCTCAGTCGATTTCCGGTAACTTTTCAGCTGGTACGATCGTTGGACAAGGGTTCATCTCCATGGCTGCTATGATCTTTGGTAAATGGAATCCTTTAGGCGCAATGGGTGCCTCACTGTTCTTTGGTTTTGCACAAAGCTTGAGTATCATCGGTGCACAATTACCAGTTATTTCTTCGATTCCACCAGTATTGCTGCAAATTGCTCCATATTTGCTGACAATCATTGTGTTGGTTGTTTTCTTAGGGAAAGCTTCTGGACCAAAAGCAAACGGGAAGAACTATATCAAATCAAAATAATCTTTTAGCGAATAAAAAGGATGGGTTACGGGAAGTGTTTTTCGTCTCGCCCTTTTTGTTTTAAAGGTAATAAAAATAAAAAGAAAGAAGGAATAATCATGTTTAAACGCGTACATCTGATCGTCATGGATTCAGTAGGAATTGGAGAAGCACCAGATGCCGAGAAGTTCGGTGACGTTGGTTCTGATACATTAGGACACATTGCAAAAGAAGCAGGATTGAATATTCCGCATTTAGAGCAGCTTGGTTTGGGAACGATTCGGCCTCTTGAAGGTGTGGAATCAGTGAAAGATCATCAAGGCTATGCGACGAAATTAGAAGAAGTTTCTGTAGGGAAAGATACGATGACAGGCCATTGGGAAATCATGGGATTGAATATCAAGACGCCGTTTCGTGTGTTTCCGAACGGATTCCCTGATGATCTGATCAAACAAATCGAAGAGTTTTCTGGCCGTAAAGTCGTATGCAACAAACCATATAGCGGAACGGCTGTTATTGACGATTACGGTGAACACCAAATGAAGACAGGTGATTTAATCGTATATACTTCTGCCGATCCTGTCCTTCAGATCGCGGCACATGAAGAAATCATTCCTTTAGAAGAACTATACCGGATTTGCCAATTCGTTCGTGATATAACAAAAGATGACCCGTACATGATTGGTCGAATCATTGCACGTCCATATGTGGGAGAACCAGGAGACTTCACACGAACAAGCAATCGTCATGATTATGCGTTGAATCCATTCGGACACACCGTCCTTGATTCTTTGAAAGAAGCAGGAAAAGATGTGATTGCTGTAGGAAAGATCAACGATATTTTCAATGGACAAGGAATCACTGAATCTGTCCGCACGAAAAGTAATATGGATGGCGTCGACCAGTTGCTGAACGTTATGAAAAAAGAGTTTACAGGTATCAGCTTTACCAATTTAGTAGATTTTGATGCATTATACGGTCATCGCCGGGATGTAGTCGGTTATGCGCATGCGATTGAAGAATTTGACTTGCGGATCCCAGAATTGCTTGAAGCGATGGAAGAAGACGACTTGCTAATGATTACAGCCGATCACGGAAACGATCCGACATTTACTGGTACCGATCATACACGAGAATATGTACCGTTATTGGCTTACAGTAAAAAAATGAAAGAACAAGGGGCGTTGCCTCAAGGATATTATTCCGATATCTCCGCAACGATTGCTGAGAACTTTAGTGTTTCTTCGACTGAAAATGGCGAAAGCTTCTTAAAATTATTAAAATAATCTTTTTAAAATAGGAGAAAGCAAATGACCAAGTTAAGTGAGATGTTACAAGAAACGACCCAGTTTATCCTTGATAAAGGAGTAAAAGAAATTGATTTTGGTTTGATCCTAGGTTCAGGATTAGGTGAATTAGCAGATGAAATCGAAGATGCTGTAATGATTTCTTATGATGAGATCCCGTTCTTTCCTGTTTCGACAGTAGTTGGACATGCAGGACAGCTGGTTTACGGATCTCTAGCAGGTAAGAAAGTGTTAGCCATGCAAGGAAGATTCCACTACTATGAAGGTCATTCCATGCAAACAGTGACCTATCCAGTACGTGTGATGGCCGGACTAGGTGCCCATTCAGTCATTGTGACCAACGCATGTGGCGGTGTCAACGAATCCTTTGTACCAGGAGATTTGATGCTGATTACCGATCACATCAATTTTACTGGCGAAAATCCTTTGATCGGTCCGAATGAAGATGAAATGGGCCCTAGATTTCCAGATATGAGTCAAGCTTATACGCCTGACTATCAAGCAACAGCAAAAGCAGCAGCAGAAAAACTAGGTTTGGATCTTAAAGAAGGCGTATATATGGGCTACTCTGGACCAACTTATGAAACGCCTGCTGAGATTCGGATGTCTCGAACAATAGGGGCCGATGCAGTAGGGATGTCGACTGTTCCAGAAGTCATCGTAGCAGCTCACAGCGGATTAAAAGTGTTAGGAATTTCTTGCATTACCAACTTAGCAGCAGGTATGCAAGCGAATCTGAGCCATGAAGAAGTTGTAGAAACAACTCAGAGAGTCAAACAATCTTTTAAAGCATTGGTTAAAGAAACATTGACATTATTGTAATAGGAGGAGCAACAAAATGAGTGTGCATATCGAAGCGAAAGAAGGCGAGATTGCCGATAAGATTTTACTTCCAGGCGATCCTTTACGAGCTAAATATATTGCGGAGACTTTTTTTGAAGAACCAGTTTGCTACAATCAGGTCCGTGGTATGCTAGGCTTTACCGGCAAATATAAAGGAGAACGTATTTCTGTTCAAGGAACAGGGATGGGGATGCCATCAGCCACCATCTATGCCCATGAATTGATCCAGTCATATGGCGTAAAGAAATTGATCCGAGTAGGTACATGCGGGGCATTGTCAAAAGATGTCCATGTTCGTGATTTAGTACTAGCGCAAGGCGCAGCAACCAGCTCTTCGATGATCGAAAAAAATTTCCAAGCCTTTCATTTTCCACCAATCAGTGATTTCAATCTATTACTGAAAGCATATGAAATAGCGAAAGAAAAGGGCTATACGGTTCATGTAGGAAATGTCCTTTCGGAAGATTCTTTCTACAAAGATGATTTGACAGAGACATTCCAATTAGCTGAACTTGGCGTCTTAGGAGTTGAAATGGAAGCAGCGGCTCTTTATTACTTAGGCGCGAAATACCATGTGCAGACATTAAGTTTGATGACCGTTAGCGACCATTTGATTACTGGAGAAGAAACAACAGCTGCAGAACGTCAATCGACGTTCAATGAAATGATCGAAGTAGGATTGGAAACGGCGATTCAAGGGTAAAGTAATAGCTAAATAGCAAGAAAGTGTGACTGCCTAAACTTCTATTAATAGAAATTTGGCAGTCACATTTTTTGCAGAAACTGTCTCACATAACCTGAAAACAATGACAACCGTTGCTTCAGTTACTTCGAGAGTCCTCCTAAAGTCAACCATTTGAATGTCTAAAATGTGAATCGACATTCCTTTTAAATTGCAGACGAATGGCACAATCTTAATCAAATAAAAAAGAACAGAAAGAAGCGAGTTACGCTCTTTCTGTTCCGAACTAGGCCACCAACAGGAGATGACAAATGGGTCATCTCCTGTTGGTGGTTTCGTCTAAATGAATACCTTAATCATTCAATTGCTCATGTGATGATGCTTGAAGAATGAAAAATTCAACTTAAATCAAGTCTGTATCAATAATAAGTGTTTCGAATAATACAGCGTGCTCAAGTGAGGTGCTTGATCCAGGACGTCCTGGTAGGCGATATACTTCTACTCGCTGTCCTGCTTTTCCAGGAAATGCTCGACGTATTTGAATGTTACCATCAACTATTCTTGTAAAGCTATAGAATGTTCTGCCGTCAAATGTTTCAAAATGATATCTTCCATCAATGTAAACGACCAATCTTTCTTGACTGTAAAAACGTTCAGGTGTCAATGTTAAATAAGCAAATGCTCGAGAGCCTTCTCGCCCTGCAGACAACAAGTTTGTTTCTGTTACGCCTGTTTCCACTTGGATATTGTCATATTTCGCCCAACCATTCCATGTAGAAGCAAATCGTATAAGGTATGTATTTTCATCGTCTGGAGTCGTAAAAGTAAGTTTACCACGTTCCCAGTTCTCATTATTATGTTCACTGCGCTCTAATACATCAAAACCGACATCATGATTCATGATCCCTAATTCAACACGTCCTGGTGCTGATTCGCTTGCTGCAACATCATAACTAAATGTATACGTGGTACTTGGTTTTAATGTCACGTATTGATGAACATTTTCACCATCTCTTGCTAAAGCAAAGTTATTTCCATTAACGGTTTGCAGTGTGGGATTATTTGGCTCTTGGCCACTAGTGATCCAATGATCAAACCCGTCATTAAAGTCACCATTATGGATATACAATTGTTGCTCAATGGCCTGCTTACTTGTACTAACGAAGTCAGTTGTTGATAGACTTGTTGCGAATGTCGAAACGGATCCTCCTAAACTTAAAAATACCATACCTGCTGCCATCACTGTTTTTAAATTATTTTTGATCATCTTGTATCTCCTCGCTCTCTATTTTTATTTTTTGATTTTGTTTGTAAGATGCAGCCGTGTAATCTGTCTGTATCTCACAAATTAATCATAACCGAGAAAATAACGGTCGTGTAAACGCTTTTTTCTATGTAACATTTATTATTAGAAAAAAATGATAAAATAAATAGTTTTATGAGGTTGACTTCTATCTAAATTTCATTTATTAGCAACATAAAAAAAGATGGAGAGTTGTGGTGATAGCTCATACAAATGAAACTTCCTCTTAGAAACAGGATAAAAGAATGAAATTTAAATAAGTTTCTACAAAAAATGTTCGCTCCACATCTGAATGTTTGTCAGACATTCTTTTTTCTCTCAATGCTACGCCTTCTCTCTTAATTTTTTATTTATTCAAACAGTACTTACTATTATAATCATATAGTTATTATGTAAATTGATGTCATTCGTATTAGATAGCCAAGACTACCGTCTTCCAATATCTAAAAAAACAGCCCCTTCATCTCTTACAATAATAGGAGGTGAGAGGGCTGTCTTACTTACAATAGAGTATCTATTATAGGTAGTATTTTTTAGCTACTGTTAAGTCATCATTTAATTCATAAACAAGTGGTTGACCTGTTGGGATTTCAAGATCCATGATGTCTTCGTCAGAGATACCTTCGATATGTTTAGCTAGAGCGCGTAATGAGTTACCGTGTGCAGCTACTAAAACAGTTTTGTTGTCTAGTAATGCTGGAGCAATTTCATCTTGCCAGAATGGCAAAGCACGTTCTAATGTTACTTTCAAATTTTCGCCACCAGGAATATCGCGTTTGTCTAACATTGCGTAACGACGGTCGTTTGCTGCAGAACCTTCGTCAGTTTCTTCCATTAATGGAGGAAGAGTATCGTAAGAACGACGCCAGATGTGTACTTGTTCGTCGCCGTATTTTTCAGCTGTTTCTTTTTTGTTCAAACCTTGTAATTTACCATAGTGACGTTCGTTCAAGCGCCATGATTTGATTTGTGGTACCCAAAGTTGATCTGAATATTCTAAAATCAAGTTACATGTTTTGATTGCACGAGTTAAAACAGAAGTATAGGCAACATCAAATTCGATTCCAGCTTCTTTGATTTTGCGTCCGCCTTCTTTTGCTTCTTCGATTCCTTCTGGTGCTAGGTTTACATCAGCCCAACCAGTAAATTGGTTCAATGCATTCCATTCACTAAGACCGTGACGAGAAAAAACTAATTTTGGCATGTTTAGCTCTCCTTTAAGATAGGTTTATATTTCTGAAAATTTCAGTTCTGTTTTATTGTACAATTTTTTGGAAGAGATTTCCATCGAAAAATTGGATAAGATTCTATGAGAAAACGAGTAGAGAAGATAAAAAAACGAACAGCTGCGAAAGCACTGTTCGTTTTTAGGCATTAGATGCATAATTGCTCGATTTCTTTTTCAGGCAAATTGATATATTTATAACATGTTCCAACTGAAACACCGCATTTTGAAGAAATAAATTGGATTGTTTCTTTTTTTTCATAATAGAGACGCCGGATTTTTTTGATCGTTTTTGCATCAATTTTTGGTCTTCCGCCGATTTTTCCTTTTTTACGAGCTTCATCTAATCCAACTAATGTACGTTCTTTGATCAATGCGCACTCCATGTTTGCTAGGTTTTCCATCAATTGGAAATAGATTTTTCCCATTTCGCGCGTATCGATTCCTTCATCAATGCTAATCAAGTGCAGCCCGCGGTCTTTGAATAATTGCGTAAGTTCTGTTAATTGCCGTGTAGATTTGCCCAATCGATGAAGTTGGCAGACGACTAGTGCATCGCCTTGCTGCATGTCAGCAATCACTGACTCCAAATGAATAGCAGTAGCATCGTTTTGTTCCACTTCATATGTCTCATGGAAAATTTCTTGACAACCAAAGTCAGATAATTGTTCAACCTGAGTTGTTAAATCAACATCATTTATGGTTGTGCGTGCATAACCAATAATTTTCATGGTGATTCCTTTCTAGCAGTGATTTTCTAACTGGATATAACAGTAAAAATGTAGCATAAAGTACGTCAAAAAGATAGTTTTTTCGCAAATTTTCCGCTGTCTTTTTTTATTGGATGATCAAGCAGTTTTTCTTTATTTATGGCGGATGGCATCAAGAATCTCAACACCTTTTTCTGAGCCAACAACAACTTTTGAAACCATATTTAGGAAAAGTCCATGTTCGACTACCCCAACAAGTTCATCTAAATAGGTAGCTAAGCTTTCTGGTTGTTCAATAACTTCTAGATGCAGATCAATGATATAATGACCACCATCTGTGGTTAGGACTTCGCCGTTTTCGTCTGTACGCAAAACAGGTTGGAATCCTTTTTCGTCAAAAATATGAAGTAGCTGTTGGGAGCCATAAGGGATGACTTCAACTGGGAGTGGGAACTTCCCGAGTTTATGGACTAATTTAGAAGAATCAACGATCCAAATCGTTTCTTTTGAGTACGTAGCGACTATTTTCTCGAAAAGCAAAGCAGCACCGCCGCCTTTTATTCCTTGAAAATCAGTACTGATTTCATCAGCACCATCTATCGTCAGATCGACTACTGGGACTTCGTCGATACTCTTTAGCGGTATTCCTAATTTTTCCGCTTGTTCTTTTGTCGCATTTGAAGTAGTGACTCCTGTGATACGTAATCCTTCTTCACGCATGCGGCGACCAATCTCTTCTACCATATAATAGGCGGTTGAACCGGTCCCGAGACCAACGATCATCCCGTCCTTTACGAATTTCGCGGCTTCAATGCCAGCTAATTGTTTTAAATTCATTTTTGCATCCACCTTTTTTTAGTTTGAGCTTCGTGCTTTCCTCACTATTTTAGCGTGATTTACGGCAAAAAGATACCATTCTTTTTTATTCCAATAAAGCTTTTTCAAAAAAAATTCCGTCTCTTGTTGACATGCTTTTTCATTCATGATATTCTAACAAAGGTGCTTTATCTACAGGTTTCTGTGAAGAAACGTGCTGACTGTTTATCAAAGCATATTTGATAAGGATGCAGACATTGCATTTATTTTTTATCGCAAAAAAAGAACCACCTGGATGTGTGGGACTAGACGCAAATCGTGGGAAGGAGGAAACAAGGAATGCCTACAATTAACCAATTAGTACGTAAACCTCGTAAATCAAAGGTGGAAAAATCTAATTCACCTGCTTTGAACAAAGGATATAACAGCTTTAAGAAAACTCAAACTAACGTAAACTCACCTCAAAAACGTGGGGTAGCAACTCGTGTGGGTACAATGACACCTAAAAAACCGAACTCAGCTTTACGTAAATATGCACGTGTTCGTTTGTCAAACTTAATTGAAGTTACTGCTTATATCCCAGGGATTGGTCATAACTTACAAGAACACAGTGTTGTATTATTACGCGGTGGTCGTGTAAAAGACTTACCAGGGGTACGTTACCATATCGTTCGCGGTGCTTTAGATACTGCTGGTGTTAACGACCGTAAACAAAGCCGTTCTAAATACGGAACTAAAAAACCTAAAGCTTAATTTTAATTATTAAACAAATGAAACTTGCTTCTATTATATAGAAGTAATTACTATGAACAATATTTCGGAAGGAGGAGTTACGGATGCCACGTAAAGGTCCTGTTGCAAAACGTGATGTTTTACCAGATCCTATTTATAACTCAAAATTAGTAACTCGCTTGATCAACCGTGTAATGGTTGACGGAAAACGCGGGATTGCAGCTAACATTATCTATAATGCCTTTGATTTGATCAAAGAATCTACAGGTAACGATCCATTAGAAGTGTTTGAACAAGCAATGAAAAACGTTCAACCTGTTCTTGAAGTTAAAGCACGTCGTGTTGGGGGTTCAAACTACCAAGTACCAGTTGAAGTTCGCCCTGAACGCCGCGTTACTCTAGGTCTTCGTTGGGTAGTAAACTACGCTCGCTTGCGCGGTGAACACACAATGGAAGAACGCTTAGCAAAAGAAATCATGGATGCTGCAAACAACACAGGTGCTTCTGTTAAAAAACGTGAAGACACTCATAAAATGGCTGATGCCAACCGCGCGTTTGCTCACTATCGCTGGTAAGATTCTCTCTGTTTGGTCGGCTTTTATAAGTCGACCTCAGATAGTGTCCTTATTTTTAGCAACTAGATAGTAAAGAGAGGAGAAACAAGGAGAATGACCAGAGAATTTTCTTTACAAAACACTCGTAATATCGGTATCATGGCCCACATTGATGCTGGTAAAACGACTGCTACTGAACGTATCTTGTACTATACTGGTAAAATCCATAAAATTGGTGAAACTCATGAAGGAGCTTCACAAATGGACTGGATGGAACAAGAACAAGAACGTGGTATTACGATCACTTCTGCTGCTACTACAGCACAATGGAAGGGTCATCGAATCAACATCATCGACACACCAGGACACGTAGACTTCACAGTTGAAGTTGAACGTTCCTTGCGTGTACTTGATGGTGCTGTAACTGTTCTTGATGCACAATCAGGTGTTGAACCTCAAACTGAAACAGTTTGGCGTCAAGCAACAACTTACGGTGTACCTCGTATCGTATTTGCAAACAAAATGGACAAGATTGGTGCTGACTTCTTATATTCAGTATCAACTTTACATGACCGTTTGCAAGCAAACGCTCACCCAATCCAATTACCAATTGGTGCGGAAGACGACTTCACAGGAATTATCGACCTTGTAACAATGAAGGCTGAAATGTATACAAACGATCTTGGAACAGAGATTGAAGAAACAGAAATTCCTGAAGAATACCGCGAATTAGCTGAAGAATGGCGCGAAAAATTGGTTGAAGCTGTAGCTGAAACTGATGAAGAACTTACTTTGAAATACTTAGAAGGTGAAGAAATCACTGAAGCTGAGTTAAAAGAAGGTATCCGCCGCGCAACAGTTAACGTAGAATTCTACCCAGTACTATGTGGCTCAGCATTTAAGAACAAAGGGGTTCAATTACTATTGGACGCTGTTCTTGATTACTTGCCATCACCGTTAGATATCCCAGCAATCAAAGGGATTGACCCTAAAACTGATGAAGAAGTAGAACGTCCTGCAGACGACAGCGCTCCTTTCTCAGCTTTAGCATTTAAAGTTATGACTGACCCATTCGTAGGTCGTTTAACTTTCTTCCGTGTGTACTCTGGTGTTTTAAAATCAGGTTCATACGTACAAAACGCAACAAAAGGCAAACGCGAACGTGTTGGTCGTATCCTACAGATGCATGCCAACTCTCGTTCAGAAATCTCTGAAGTTTACGCTGGAGATATCGCTGCTGCTGTTGGTTTGAAAGACACAACTACTGGGGACACACTGTGTGATGAAAAGAATCTAGTTATTCTTGAATCAATGGAATTCCCAGAACCAGTTATCCAAGTCGCTATTGAACCTAAATCAAAAGCTGACCAAGATAAAATGGGTGTGGCTTTACAAAAACTATCTGAAGAAGATCCTACTTTCCGTGCTGAAACAAACGTGGAAACAGGCGAAACAATCATCGCTGGTATGGGTGAACTTCACTTAGATATCATCGTTGACCGTATGCGTCGTGAATTCAAAGTTGAAGCTAACGTAGGTGCGCCTCAAGTATCTTACCGTGAAACTTTCCGTGCCGGCACTCAAGCCGAAGGTAAGTTTGTACGTCAGTCTGGTGGTAAAGGTCAATACGGTCACGTATGGATCGAATTTACACCAAACGAAGAAGGTGCTGGTTTCGAATTTGAAAATGCGATCGTCGGTGGGGTTGTTCCTCGTGAATACATTCCAGCTGTTGAAACTGGTTTGAAAGATGCTATGGAAAATGGTGTCTTAGCTGGCTATCCATTAGTAGATATCAAAGCTAAACTTTACGATGGTTCATACCATGATGTCGATTCAAATGAAACTGCCTTCCGTGTTGCTGCTTCTATGGCATTACGTGCAGCAGCTAAGAAAGCTAATCCAGTAATCCTTGAACCAATCATGGCTGTAGAAGTTGTTATCCCTGAAGATTACTTAGGTGATGTTATGGGTCACGTAACTGCTCGTCGTGGACGTGTTGAAGGTATGGAAGCTCGCGCTGGCGGCCAACAAGTTGTTCGTGCGATGGTTCCACTTGCTGAAATGTTTGGTTATGCTACAACTCTTCGTTCTGCTACTCAAGGTCGTGGTACATTTACAATGACATTTGACCACTACGAAGATGTACCAAAATCAGTACAAGAAGAAATCATTAAGAAAAACGGCGGAAAAGCTGAATAATTTCTTAAAACCGGATAGTCCTGCAAAGAGATTATCCAAAGAGACTATATTTTTAATATAGTTTCGTGTAAAATAATTATCGATGATATGGGCATGTGATGTACCTAGTGTACATCATATACCTATCAGACAAATAAAAAATATATTGTATTTTTAGGAGGACATTTTAAAATGGCAAAAGAAAAATTTGACCGTTCTAAACCACACGTTAACATTGGTACTATCGGACACGTTGACCATGGTAAAACTACATTAACAGCTGCAATCACAACTGTACTATCTAAGAAAAACGGCGGCCAAGCTATGGCTTACGATCAAATCGATGGTGCTCCAGAAGAACGCGAACGCGGAATCACAATCTCAACAGCTCACGTTGAGTATGAAACAGATACACGCCACTACGCTCACGTTGACTGCCCAGGACACGCGGACTACGTTAAAAACATGATCACTGGTGCTGCTCAAATGGACGGAGCTATCTTGGTAGTTTCTGCTGCTGACGGCCCAATGCCTCAAACTCGTGAACACATCCTATTGTCTCGTCAAGTTGGTGTTCCTTACATCGTTGTATTCTTGAACAAAGTAGACATGGTTGATGACGAAGAATTACTAGAATTAGTTGAAATGGAAGTTCGTGACCTATTAACAGAATACGAATTCCCTGGTGACGATGTTCCTGTAGTTGCTGGTTCAGCTTTGAAAGCTCTAGAAGGCGACGCTTCATACGAAGAAAAAATTCTTGAATTGATGGCTGCAGTTGACGAATACATCCCAACTCCAGAACGTGACAACGACAAACCATTCATGATGCCAGTTGAAGACGTGTTCTCAATCACTGGACGTGGTACTGTTGCTACAGGTCGTGTGGAACGTGGACAAGTTCGCGTTGGTGACGAAGTTGAAGTTGTCGGTATTGCTGAAGAAACTTCAAAAACAACAGTTACTGGTGTTGAAATGTTCCGTAAATTGTTAGACTACGCTGAAGCTGGAGACAACATTGGTGCTTTACTACGTGGTGTTGCACGTGAAGACATCCAACGTGGACAAGTTTTAGCTAAACCAGGTACAATCACACCTCATACAAAATTCTCTGCAGAAGTATACGTGTTGACAAAAGAAGAAGGTGGACGTCACACTCCATTCTTCACTAACTACCGTCCACAATTCTACTTCCGTACAACTGACGTAACAGGTGTTGTTGAATTACCAGAAGGAACTGAAATGGTTATGCCTGGCGACAACGTAACAATGGAAGTTGAATTAATCCACCCAATCGCTATCGAAAACGGTACTAAATTCTCAATCCGTGAAGGCGGACGTACAGTTGGTGCCGGTGTCGTTACAGAAATCAAAGCTTAATTGATTTAAGCAAAACTAAGCAACATTTATTCGGACGTAATCGCTTGGAATGAAGATCTCAGGATCTTTGTTCCGAGCTTTTTTATTTATTGTAGGATCAGGGAAAAAGACAGGAGCATTATAATAGAAGAAACACGAAATAAAAGAGTCAGTATTTTCTAAATGAAACTTTATGAAAACAAAATGTTTTTTACAAGAAAAAGCCTTGCGTTGTGAGTTTATATATATTATAATGACAAAGGTGCGTTTACTTTAGTGAATTGCACAGACGTAATCAGATTGATTTCGTCGGCTAAGAAACGAGAGGTTGCGACACGCCCGGACGCTTTGCCACGAACGAGCGTGACGGAAATTTTCGTGGAGCTATGTCTACTTTTCAAAATAGGCGAAGGAGGGAACAAGATGGCAAAACAAAAAATTCGTATCCGTTTAAAAGCGTATGAACACCGTATTTTAGATCAATCAGCGGATAAAATCGTGGAAACTGCAAAAAGAACTGGAGCTAGCGTGTCTGGTCCAATTCCATTACCAACTGAACGCAGTCTTTACACAATCATTCGTGCGACTCATAAATACAAAGATTCACGCGAACAATTCGAAATGCGTACACACAAACGTCTTATCGACATTGTGAACCCAACACCAAAAACTGTTGATGCTTTGATGAAGCTAGACTTACCATCTGGTGTAAACATCGAAATCAAATTATAAAACTAAAACAAAAATAATGGAGGTGTACTCATGACCAAAGGAATCTTAGGGAAAAAAGTGGGAATGACACAAATCTTCACTGAATCTGGTGAATTAATTCCAGTTACTGTTGTAGAAGCTACGCCAAACGTAGTACTACAAGTGAAAACAATGGAAACGGATGGCTACGAAGCTATTCAAGTTGGTTACCAAGATATGCGTGAAGTTTTATCAAACAAACCTGCGAAAGGTCATGTTGCAAAAGCAAACACGGCTCCTAAGCGCTTCATTCGTGAATTCAAAAATGTTGAGCTAGGAGAATATGAAGTAGGAAAAGAAATTACAGTAGATGTTTTCCAAGCAGGAGACATTATTGATGTAACAGGTACTACGAAAGGTAAAGGATTCCAAGGGGTTATCAAACGCCATGGACAAAGCCGCGGACCAATGGCTCACGGTTCTCGTTACCATCGTCGTCCTGGGTCAATGGGTCCAGTTGCACCTAACCGTGTATTCAAAAACAAACGTCTTGCTGGCCGTATGGGTGGCAACCGCGTAACTATCCAAAACTTGGAAGTTGTACGTGTAGATGCAGAAAGAAATGTTATCTTGATCAAAGGTAATGTTCCTGGAGCGAAAAAATCTTTAATCACTATCAAATCAGCTGTGAAAGCTAAATAATTGTAGGAAGAAAGGAGGAACTAAGGAATGCCGAATGTAGCATTATTCAAACAAGATGGAAGCCAAAACGGTGAAATCACACTTAACGAAGAAATCTTCGGAATTGAACCTAATGAAAGTGTTGTTTACGATGCAATCGTAATGCAACGTGCGTCATTAAGACAAGGAACACACGCGGTTAAAAACCGTAGCGCTGTTCGTGGCGGTGGACGTAAACCATGGCGTCAAAAAGGAACAGGTCGTGCACGTCAAGGATCTATCCGCTCACCACAATGGCGTGGAGGTGGCGTAGTCTTTGGACCAACACCACGTTCTTACAGCTACAAACTTCCTAAAAAAGTTCGTCGTTTAGCAATGAAATCTGTATTGTCAGAAAAAGTTGCTGAAAACAACTTGGTAGCAATCGAAGGCTTGAACTTCGACGCACCAAAAACAAAAGAATTCAAACAAGTTCTTGCTAACTTATCTATCGACTCTAAAGTATTGGTTGTTCTAGAAAAAGGTAACGACTTTGCTGCTTTATCAGCACGTAACTTACCAAACGTTTCTGTAGTAACTTCTGATAATGTGAGTGTGCTAGACGTTGTATCAAATACAAAAGTGTTAGCAACACAAACTGCTCTTACTCAAATTGAGGAGGTGCTTGCATAATGAACTTACTAGACGTAATCAAACGCCCAGTGATCACTGAAAAATCAATGCTTGCCATGGACGACAAGAAATACACTTTTGAAGTGGACACTCGCGCAAACAAAACTTTAGTAAAACAAGCGGTAGAAGCTGCTTTTGACGTTAAAGTCAAAAACGTGAACATCGTGAACGTACGTGCGAAATTCAAACGTATGGGCAAATATGCAGGATATACAAAAAAACGTCGCAAAGCGATCGTTACATTGACTGAAGATTCAAAAGAAATCCAATTATTCGAAGCTGCTGAATAAGCGCTAATAGATAACTCATTAAATTAGGAGGGAAAAACGTGGCGATTAAAAAGTACAAACCTACCTCAAATGGTCGTCGTAACATGACAGGTTCTGATTTTGCTGAAATCACAACATCAACACCTGAAAAATCATTGTTACAACCATTGAAAAACCATGCTGGACGTAACAACAACGGCCGCATCACTGTACGTCATCAAGGTGGCGGACACAAACGCCAATATCGCGTGATCGACTTCAAACGTAACAAAGACAACGTTGTTGCAACTGTTCAAACGATCGAATATGATCCAAACCGTTCAGCTAACATCGCGTTAGTACACTATGAAGATGGAGTGAAAGCTTACATCTTAGCACCTAAAGGACTAGAAGTGGGTATGAAACTTGTTTCAGGTCCAGAAGCAGATATCAAAGTCGGAAATGCTCTTCCATTAGAAAACATTCCAGTTGGTACTGTTATCCACAACATTGAAATGAAACCTGGTAAAGGTGGACAATTGATCCGTTCTGCTGGTACAAGTGCTCAAGTACTTGGTAAAGAAGGCAAATACGTATTGATCCGCTTGAACTCTGGTGAAGTTCGTATGATCTTAGCTGCATGCCGCGCAACAATCGGTTCTGTAGGTAACGAACAACACGAATTAATCAACATCGGTAAAGCTGGACGCTCTCGTTGGATGCGTAAACGCCCAACTGTACGTGGTAGCGTAATGAACCCTAATGATCACCCACACGGTGGTGGTGAAGGTAAAGCTCCTATTGGACGTAAAGCACCAGTTTCTCCTTGGGGTCAACCAGCTCTTGGTTACAAAACTCGTAACAAAAAAGCTAAATCAGACAAACTTATTGTTCGTCGTCGCAAAAATAAATAATTACTTTGACCATGTGTCGCACATTTTGAGAGGAGGTTCACCATGGGTCGTAGTTTAAAGAAAGGACCTTTTGTCGATGAGCATTTAATGAAAAAAGTTGAAGCTCAAGCAGGGGTTGAAAAGAAAAAAGTTATCAAAACTTGGTCACGCCGTTCAACAGTTTTCCCAAGTTTTGTTGGATATACCATCGCAGTTTATGATGGACGTAAACATGTACCAGTTTACATCCAAGAAGACATGGTAGGACACAAATTAGGTGAATTTGCACCTACAAGAACTTATCGTGGACATGCTGCTGACGATAAGAAAACGAAACGCTAATTTGAGGGGAGGATAAATCCAAATGGCAGAACAAATCACATCAGCTAAAGCAACTGCAAAAACAGTTCGCACTTCACCTCGAAAAGCCCGTTTAGTAATTGACCTTATCAGAGGTAAAAGTGTCGCAGATGCAATTTCAATCTTGAAATTCACACCAAACAAATCTGCTGGAATCATTGAAAAAGTATTGATGTCAGCAGTTGCGAATGCAGAAAATAACTTTGACTTAGATGTTGAAAACTTGGTAGTAACCGAAGCTTTTGTTAACGAAGGACCTACAATGAAACGTTTCCGTCCTCGTGCAAAAGGATCAGCTTCTCCAATCAACAAACGTACAAGTCATATCACGGTAGTCGTATCAGAAAAATAAGGAGGGATAATCAGTGGGTCAAAAAGTACATCCAATTGGAATGCGTGTAGGCATCATCCGCGACTGGGATGCTAAATGGTATGCTGAAAAAGAGTATGCTGAGTTCTTACACGAAGATTTAAGAATCCGTAAATTTATTTCAACTAAACTTGCTGATGCTGCTGTATCAACAGTTGAAATCGAACGTGCAACAGGTCGCGTAAACATTTCAATTCACACAGCTAAACCAGGTATGGTTATTGGTAAAGGCGGTTCTGAAGTCGAAAGCCTAAGAAAAGAATTAAACAAATTAACTGGTAAAAGAATCCACATCAACATCGTGGAAATCAAAAAACCAGATCTAGATGCAAAATTAGTAGGTGAAGGAATCGCACGTCAATTAGAAAACCGTGTTGCTTTCCGTCGCGCTCAAAAACAAGCGATCCAACGCTCAATGCGTGCTGGCGCTCAAGGTATCAAAACTCAAGTATCTGGTCGTCTAAACGGAGCAGATATCGCTCGTTCAGAAGGATACTCAGAGGGAACTGTTCCTCTTCATACTTTACGTGCGGACATTGATTACGCATGGGAAGAAGCAGATACAACATACGGAAAACTAGGAGTTAAAGTGTGGATCTATCGTGGAGAAATTCTTCCAACTAAAAAAAACACTGAGAAAGGAGGGAAATAATCATGTTAGTACCTAAACGTGTAAAACACCGTCGTGAATTCCGCGGAAAAATGCGCGGGGAAGCTAAAGGCGGAAAAGAAGTAGCATTCGGTGAATACGGTTTGCAAGCTGTTGATTCACATTGGATCACAAACCGCCAAATCGAAGCTGCTCGTATCGCAATGACTCGTTACATGAAACGTGGTGGGAAAGTATGGATTAAAATTTTCCCTCACAAATCTTATACTGCCAAAGCAATTGGGGTACGTATGGGTTCTGGTAAAGGGGCACCTGAAGGATGGGTTGCACCAGTAAAACGTGGTAAAATCATGTTTGAAATCGCAGGCGTTCCTGAAGAAGTAGCTCGTGAAGCGTTACGTCTAGCTTCTCACAAATTACCAATGAAAACTAAGATCGTAAAACGTGAGGAAATGGGTGGTGAATCGAATGAAGGTTAAAGAAATCAGAGAATTAACCACTGCCGAAATGCTTGATCAAGAAAAACAATTAAAAGAAGAATTGTTTAATCTTAGATTCCAATTAGCAACAGGTCAATTAGAAAACACTGCACGTATTAAAGAAGTACGTAAATCGATTGCACGCATCAAAACTGTGTTGCGTGAACAAGCTAAGTAATTATGGAAGGAGGCCATTAAGCGTATGACTGAAGGAAGAAATCAACGCAAAGTTTATCAAGGTCGCGTGGTTTCAGACAAAATGGATAAAACAATTACCGTTGCTGTCGAAACAAAGAAAAACCACCCTATCTATGGCAAACGCATGAACTATTCTAAGAAATACAAAGTGCATGATGAAAACAACACAGCAAAAGTTGGCGACATCGTGAGAATTATGGAAACTCGTCCATTATCAGCTACAAAACGTTTCCGTTTGTTGGAAGTAGTCGAAGAAGCAGTTATTATCTAATAACACGAGATTTTCCTATATAGATTGAATGCAAAATCTGAAAGGAGGATACACAACGTGATCCAAGCAGAAAGTCGTTTAAAAGTCGCTGATAACTCAGGCGCACGTGAAATTTTGACGATCAAAGTCCTTGGTGGATCTGGTCGTAAAACTGCTAACATCGGTGATGTGATCGTTGCTACGGTTAAACAAGCAACGCCAGGTGGGGTTGTCAAAAAAGGTGACGTCGTTAAAGCCGTTATCGTTCGAACAAAATCAGGAGCTCGTCGTACAGACGGTTCATATATTAAATTTGATGAAAATGCTGCAGTGATTATTCGTGATGATAAAAGCCCTCGTGGAACACGTATCTTTGGGCCAGTTGCACGTGAACTACGTGAAAACAACTTCATGAAGATCGTTTCACTAGCACCAGAAGTTTTATAATCTTGAGACACTTATCAAAGGAGGTGCGAAACAGTTATGTTTGTTAAAAAAGGCGATAAAGTTAAAGTTATCACTGGAAAAGACAAAAACAAAGAAGGCGTTGTACTAGCAGCGTTCCCGAAAAAAGATAAAGTTATTGTCGAAGGTGTAAATGTCGTTAAAAAACACCAAAAACCTTCTCAAGCTGCTCCTCAAGGTGGAATTGTTGAGATGGAAGCGCCAATTCATGTTTCTAACGTGATGGTGGTTGACTCTACTGGTGTAGCTGGCCGAGTTGGCTACAAAGAAGTAGACGGCAAAAAAGTCCGTGTTTCTAAAAAAACCGGTGAAGTTTTAGATAAATAAAAGTTTAAGGAAGGAGGGTCTTACTGAATGAACCGCCTAAAAGAAAAATATCTTAAAGAAGTAACTCCATCATTGATGGAAAAATTTAACTATAGCTCTGTTATGCAAACACCTAAAGTTGAAAAAATCGTCATCAACATGGGTGTTGGTGATGCGGTATCAAACGCTAAAAACTTAGATAAAGCAGTTGAAGAATTAACTTTGATCACTGGTCAAAAACCAATGATTACAAAAGCTAAAAAATCAATCGCTGGATTCCGTTTACGTGAAGGAATGCCAATTGGTGCAAAAGTTACATTGCGCGGAGAAAGAATGTACGAATTCTTAGACAAATTGGTTTCAGTTTCACTACCACGTGTACGTGACTTCCATGGTGTAAGTAAAAAAGCCTTTGACGGTCGTGGAAACTATACTTTAGGTATTAAAGAACAATTGATCTTCCCAGAAGTAGATTATGATTTAGTAGATAAAGTACGTGGTATGGACATCGTTATTGTAACAACAGCAAACTCTGATGAAGAATCTCGTGAGTTGTTGACACAATTAGGCATGCCATTCCAAAAATAATTAAAGGAGGCGAACTACGTGGCTAAAAAATCAATGATTGCTAAAAACAAACGTCCTGCAAAATTTTCAACACAAGCTTATACTCGTTGCGAACGTTGCGGACGTCCACATTCAGTTTATCGTAAGTTCCATCTTTGCCGTATTTGCTTCCGCGAACTTGCCTATAAAGGTCAAATTCCCGGCGTGAAGAAAGCTAGCTGGTAAAAAGTAAATTCGCATAAGAAGGAGGTAAAAGATCAATGGTCATGACAGATCCAATTGCAGATTTTCTAACTCGTATCCGTAACGCAAACATGGTTAAACATGAGTCTTTAGAAGTACCTGCATCAAAAATTAAACGTGACATCGCTGAAATCTTGAAACGTGAAGGTTTCGTTCGTGATGTTGAATACATCGAAGATGACAAACAAGGCGTGATCCGTGTTTTCCTAAAATTTGGTAAAAACGGCGAACGTGTTATCACAAACTTAAAACGTATCTCTAAACCAGGTTTGCGTGCTTATGTCAAAGCTGACGAAGTACCAAAAGTATTGAACGGTTTAGGTATCGCAATCATTTCGACTTCTGAAGGTGTTGTCACTGATAAAGAAGCTCGTGAAAAAAATATCGGCGGCGAAGTTATCGCTTACGTATGGTAATCAAGTAGAATCTACAAGGAGGTGTCTTTAAGTGAGCCGTATCGGAAATAAAGTCGTTGTTATCCCTGAAGGAGTAACAGTTACTCAAGAAGGAAACAACGTTACAGTTAAAGGACCAAAAGGTGAATTGACTCGTACTTTCTCAGCAGATATCAAAATGAATATCGAAGGAAACGAAGTGACTTTCACTCGTCCAAACGACAGTAAAGAAATGAAAACAATTCATGGAACAACTCGTGCGAACTTCAACAACATGGTTGTAGGTGTCAGCGAAGGTTTCCAAAAAGCGTTAGAACTAATCGGGGTTGGGTACCGTGCACAATTACAAGGATCAAAACTTGTATTGAACGTTGGTTACTCACATCCAGTAGAAATCACACCACCAGCTGGAGTAACTGTTGAAGTACCAGCTAACACACAAGTAATTGTTAAAGGTGCGAACAAAGAAGAAGTTGGCGAATTAGCTGCAAATATTCGTGGAACTCGTCCTCCAGAACCTTATAAAGGTAAAGGTATTCGTTATGTTGGCGAATATGTACGCCGTAAAGAAGGTAAAACTGGTAAATAATCGTTTAGAAAAATTGCATAGAAGCCAGCAGCAGGAAAAAGGCATTTGGCTGAAGTTTACCTTCAAAAAAATAAATTTTTACTTGTGCCGCAGCTTCTATTTTTCGAAACGTATTTACTGCTTGAAATAGTAGTACAATAAAAATAAAGAGGTGACAATTGTGATTACAAAACCAGATAAGAACAAAACACGTCAAAAGAGACATCGTCGTGTACGTAACAATATCTCTGGTACTGCTGAGCGCCCACGCTTGAACGTTTTTCGTTCTAACAAAAACATCTACGCTCAAATTATTGATGACGTAGCGGGTGTAACGCTAGCAAGTGCCTCTACCTTGGATAAAGAAATTTCAGGTGGAACAAAAACAGAAGCAGCACAAGCTGTCGGTAAACTAGTTGCTGAACGTGCAGCTGAAAAAGGCATTAAAGTAGTAGTCTTTGACCGTGGTGGATACCTTTACCATGGCCGTGTGCAAGCTTTAGCTGAAGCTGCTCGCGAAAATGGACTAGAATTTTAGAAGAAGGAGGAATACCATTCATGGTTTATATCGATCCAAAACATTTGGAATTAGAAGACCGCGTTGTTGCAATTAACCGTGTAACAAAAGTTGTTAAAGGTGGACGTCGTCTACGTTTTGCTGCTTTAGTTGTTGTCGGTGACAAAAACGGACACGTAGGATTTGGTACAGGTAAAGCTCAAGAAGTTCCTGAAGCAATCCGTAAAGCAATTGAAGATGCGAAGAAAAACTTAGTTGAAGTACCTATGGTTGGTTCAACAATCCCACACGAAGTAATCGGTGCTTTTAGTGGTGGTAGAATCCTAATGAAACCTGCTGTAGAAGGTTCTGGGGTTGCTGCTGGCGGACCAGTTCGTGCCGTATTAGAATTAGCTGGGGTAGCAGATATCACTTCTAAATCTTTAGGCTCAAATACACCAATCAACGTTGTTCGCGCAACAGTTGAAGGTTTGAAACAATTGAAACGTGCAGAAGAAGTTGCAGAACTTCGCGGCAAATCAGTTGAAGAATTAATCGGATAAGGAGGACAACAATAATGGCTGAATTAAAAGTTACTTTAAAACGCAGTATTATCGGACGTCCTCAAAACCAACGCGATACAGTTAAAGCGTTAGGTCTTACAAAGATTAACAGTTCAGTGGTTAAGCCTTCTAATGAAGCAATTAAAGGCATGATCAATACTGTTTCTCATCTAGTGGACGTTGAAGAAGTTTAATTAAAAAAATCAGAACTAGAATATTAAGGAGGTGCCAAACCTATGAAACTTCATGAATTAAAACCTGCTGAAGGTTCACGCCAAGTACGTAACCGTGTTGGTCGTGGTACTTCATCTGGTAACGGAAAAACTGCCGGACGCGGACAAAAAGGACAAAAAGCCCGTTCAGGCGGTGGTGTGCGTTTAGGATTTGAAGGGGGACAAACACCATTGTTCCGTCGTTTACCAAAACGAGGATTCACAAACGTGAACCGTAAAGACTATGCAGTCATCAATCTTGATGTATTGAACCGCTTTGAAGACGGAGCTGAAGTAACTCCTGTTGCTTTAGTTGAAGCTGGAATCGTGAAAAACGAAAAAGCTGGAATCAAAGTATTAGCTAACGGGGAACTAAACAAGAAATTAACTGTGAAAGCAGCAAAATTCTCTAAAGCAGCTCAAGAAGCAATTGAAGCGGCTGGTGGATCAATCGAGGTGATCTAATGTTTAGACTATTAAAAGATGCTTTTAAAGTAAAAGACATTAGATCGAAAATCCTATTTACTGTATTTGTGTTGTTTGTATTTCGCCTAGGTGCACATATCACTGTACCAGGCGTAAATGCTGCTTCATTGCAAAACCTTTCTTCTTTGCCATTTTTCAACATGTTGAACTTGGTAAGTGGTAGTGCGATGCAAAACTTCTCCATTTTCTCAATGGGGGTTTCACCATACATTACTGCTTCTATCGTCATTCAGCTTCTTCAAATGGACATCGTGCCTCGATTTGTTGAATGGTCGAAACAAGGGGAAGTTGGTCGTAAAAAATTGAATCAAGCCACTCGATATCTGACATTAGTATTGGCATTTATCCAATCTGTCGGTATCACTGCTGGATTCAATCAATACGCTCAATTAGGTTTCGTGAATAATCCTAACGTAGCAACTTACGTAACGATCGGTTTGATTCTAACAGCCGGTACGATGTTTGTTACTTGGCTAGGAGAACAGATCACAGAAAAAGGTATCGGAAATGGCGTATCAATGATCATTTTTGCAGGGATCATTTCTAGATTGCCTGAAAGTATCAGAGAAATTTATGAAGATTACTTTATAAATATCGATCCTTCAGACATATGGAAATCTGCTATTTTTGTGGCCATTTTATTAGTAGCGGTCTTATTGATCGTGACATTCGTAACATTTTTCCAACAAGCTGAACGCAAGATCCCGATTCAATATACGAAACGCGTCGCTGGCGCGCCTACAAGCAGCTATCTGCCGTTGAAAGTAAATGCAGCTGGAGTTATTCCAGTTATCTTTGCTAGTTCGTTTATTGCTACGCCAAATGCTGTTTTACAAGCATTGAGTGGTAGATTCGGTTCTGAAAACTGGTATAAAGTGATGATGGAGATCTTTAACTATAATACAGCACCTGGTGCTACGATTTATACGATTCTGATCGTTGCCTTCACTTTCTTCTACGCCTTTGTACAAGTAAACCCTGAGAAATTAGCGGAAAACTTGCAAAAGCAAGGAAGTTATATACCAAGCGTACGCCCTGGTAAGGGGACTGAAGAGTATGTCTCAAGATTACTGATGCGCTTAAGTACAGTTGGTGCAGTCTTCCTTGGTTTAGTGGCATTGCTTCCAATCATTGCTCAAATGGTTTGGGATCTTCCAAAATCAATCGGATTAGGCGGTACAAGCTTACTGATCGTTATCGGTGTAGCTTTAGAAACTGCGAAACAGTTAGAAGGCTTAATGCTGAAACGTAAATATGTTGGATTCATTGAGTAAGAAAGCGTGTTGAGGTTCTTCCTCAACACACGTTCTCACACATTTATTAGGAGGGAAAACAATGAACCTCATTTTAATGGGGCTGCCAGGCGCAGGTAAAGGAACACAAGCTGAAAAAATCATTGACGCTTATGGTATTCCGCACATCTCAACAGGAGATATGTTCCGCGCAGCGATGCAAAACGAAACAGCTCTTGGCCTGGAAGCAAAGTCTTATATGGATAAAGGTGCATTAGTTCCTGATGAAGTAACAAATGGAATCGTGAAAGAGCGACTAGCTGAACCAGATACAGAGAAAGGCTTCTTATTAGACGGCTTTCCACGTACACTAGATCAAGCAAAAGCTCTGGACGCAATGCTAAAAGATTTGAATAAAAAAATTGATGCTGTCATCGATATCCATGTTGGTGAAGAAATCTTGGTCGAACGTCTAGCCGGCCGATTTATCTGCAGCAATTGTGGAGCAACTTACCATAAAATTTTCAACCCTACAAAAGTTGAAGACACATGTGATCGTTGCGGTGGGCATGAATTCTATCAAAGAGAAGATGATAAACCTGAGACGGTTAAAAATCGTCTGGCTATCAACATCAAAAATAGTGAACCAATCTTGGCTTATTATAAAGAACAAGGTTTGCTAAACACTATTGATGGTGCTCGTGAAATCGATGCTGTATTTGCAGATGTACAAAAAATCATTGAAAAATAGCACGATTGCCCGTAGCCGACTTGCATTATGCAGTTACTCTTGTCAAGTTCAATAAATTATGATAGAATATGTCAGTCCGACTTCTAGAGAATCCTCTAGATGATCCATTTTGAGAATTTTGAGGTGGGAACTGCAGTTTCCGCCATTTTATCGTGTGAAAATGCGAAACAAGTACAAGGAGGTACTGTGCGTGGCAAAAGAAGATATGATTGAAGTCGAAGGTACAGTCGTCGAAACTTTGCCGAATGCAATGTTTAAAGTTGAACTAGAAAACGGACACCAAGTTCTTGCTACTGTTTCAGGTAAAATTCGTATGCATTACATCCGTATCTTACCTGGTGACAAAGTAACGGTTGAATTGTCTCCATACGATCTTAACCGTGGCCGTATTACTTATCGCTTTAAATAATTGTACTCCGTAAAACTACAGGAGGTATTATCATGAAAGTAAGACCATCAGTAAAACCAATGTGCGAACATTGTAAAGTAATTCGTCGTAAAGGACGCGTTATGGTGATTTGCCCAGCAAATCCAAAACATAAACAACGTCAAGGATAATTGGAGGTGCTATAAATATGGCTCGTATTGCAGGAGTAGATATTCCTCGTGATAAACGTGTGGTAGTTTCACTTACTTATATCTATGGTATTGGTAACACTACTGCTAAAAAGATCTTAGCTGATGCTGGTGTATCTGAAGATGTTCGCGTTCGTGAATTAACGAATGAACAAACAGATGCTATCCGTGCGGAAGTAGATAAATTAAAAGTTGAAGGGGATCTTCGTCGTGAAGTGAACTTGAACATCAAACGTTTGATGGAAATCGGTTCTTACCGTGGAATCCGTCATCGCCGTGGATTGCCTGTTCGTGGACAAAACACGAAAAACAATGCACGTACTCGTAAAGGCCCAGCTCGCGCTATCGCTGGCAAGAAAAAATAATTCTTAAGTGAAGGAGGTTAAAACTTCATGGCAGCAAAAAAAGTGAATCGTAAACGCCGTGTGAAGAAGAATATAGAAGCAGGTATTGCACATATCCATTCTACATTCAATAACACTATCATCATGATCACTGATACTCACGGAAATGCATTAGCGTGGTCATCAGCTGGTTCATTAGGTTTCAAAGGAAGCAAAAAATCAACTCCTTTTGCCGCTCAAATGGCAGCAGAAACTGCTACAAAAGCAGCAATGGAACACGGATTAAAGACTGTTGAAGTAACAGTTAAAGGACCTGGTTCTGGACGTGAAGCAGCAATTCGTTCATTACAAGCTACAGGTTTAGAAGTGACTGCAATTCGTGACGTGACTCCAGTTCCTCATAATGGTGCCCGCCCTCCAAAACGCCGTCGTGTTTAATGAGTGCCGCTCATTTTGAGTTTTATCAGTAACGTCATTGAACAAGACACTTTTCGTTTTGAAAGGGGTAAAGATAAGAATGATTGAGTTCGAAAAACCAAGAATCGCAAAAATTGATGAAGAAAAAGATTATGGCAAGTTCATCGTTGAACCTCTTGAAAGAGGGTATGGGACTACTTTAGGGAATTCCCTACGTCGTATTTTATTATCTTCTTTGCCAGGTGCTGCCATCACTAATATTCAAATCGATGGTGTACTGCATGAATTCTCTACCATCAAAGGTGTTAGAGAAGACGTCACTCAAATCATCTTGAACATTAAAGGCTTAGCGCTGAAAATGTATGGCCAAGAAGAAAAAACCCTTGAAATCGATATTACCGGACCTGCTACAGTAACTGCTGGCGATATTATCGTTGATAGTGATGTAGAAATTCTTAACAAAGATATGTACATCTGTAGTGTCTCTGAAGGAGCTACGTTCCATGCTCGCTTAACAGTGAAACCTGGACGTGGTTATGTTCAAGCAGATGAAAATAAAAAAGAAGATATGCCAATTGGCGTTCTTCCAGTCGATTCAATCTACACACCTGTTCGTCGTGTGAACTATCAAGTTGAGAACACACGTGTTGGACACCGTGAAGATTTTGATAAATTGACGATGGAGATTTGGACAGATGGTTCAATCGAACCGTTGGAAGCAATGAGTTTATCTGCGAAAATCATGACTGAACATTTGGATATTTTTGTGAACTTAACTGATGAAGCAAAAAATGCTGAAATCATGGTCGAAAAAGAAGAAACACAAAAAGAAAAAATGTTGGAAATGACGATCGAAGAGTTAGACTTGTCTGTTCGCTCTTACAATTGTTTGAAACGTGCAGGAATCAATACTGTACAAGAACTTACAAATAAATCTGAGCCTGAAATGATCAAAGTCCGTAATTTAGGACGTAAGTCATTAGAAGAAGTTAAAGCAAAATTGCACGACTTAGGTTTAGGTTTACGTAAAGAAGATTAAAACCTTTTACGAAGGAGGGAAACCAACGTGAGTTATCGTAAACTAGGACGCACATCTAGCCAACGTAAAGCGATGTTGCGTGATTTAACAACTGATTTATTAATCAACGAACGTATTGTGACTACTGAAGCTCGTGCGAAAGAAGTTCGCTCAACTGCAGAAAAAATGATCACTTTAGGTAAACGCGGAGATTTGCATGCACGTCGTCAAGCTGCGGCTTTCGTACGTAATGAAGTTGCCAGCGTGCGTGAAGAAAATGAGGACATCGTCATTGAATCAGCTTTACAAAAACTATTCAACGATATTGCACCTCGTTACGCAGAACGTCAAGGCGGATACACACGCATTTTGAAGACAGAACCAAGACGCGGTGATGGTGCACCAATGGTTGTCTTAGAACTTGTCTAAAATCACACTAATAACATCACTTTATAGATGATTCTTTTAGAGTGTTATGATGTTGGAAGATATTTTTCCGAGTCTAGCTCAGCGCTGCTCCTCAAGCGAATATCGCTTGGGGAGTAAGCACTCATCATAAAGTGTTTTTTTATACCTTCAATTAACTGTCATGACATCTCTGCTTGAAGGCATAAAAAAACATTTTAAGCGAGAAATAATTGAAAATTTTGTCTTTTTTTGATAGTGTTAGTAGGAACTTTAGGATGAAGAAGGAGTAATCATGGAGCCAATTATTGAATTAGAGAAAATAAATTATAAATACCAGCCAGATGATCTTCGCCCCGCATTGAAAGATGTCTCCTTTACAATTGATAAAGGTGAGTGGATCGCTATTATTGGACACAATGGTTCAGGAAAATCGACACTTGCCAAAACAATCAATGGGCTACTTCTGCCAGAATCAGGGGTCGTGAAAGTCGGAAATCAAGTATTGGATGAAGAAAACATTTGGACGATCCGGCAAATGGTTGGAATGGTTTTTCAAAATCCAGACAATCAGTTCGTTGGTTCGACAGTAGAAGATGACGTTGCGTTTGGTCTTGAAAATCAAGGGATTCCCAGAGAAGAAATGCTGATACGTGTGAAAGATGCACTTGAGAAAGTTAGAATGGCTGAGTTTGCTACACGCGAGCCTGCTCGTTTATCAGGAGGACAAAAACAACGTGTTGCTATTGCCGGCGTGGTTGCCTTACGACCTGATATCATTATTTTAGATGAAGCAACAAGTATGCTAGATCCAGAAGGCCGTGAAGAAGTGATTTCTACGATCAAGAAGATCAAAGAAGAAAGTCAATTGACCGTTATATCTATCACTCACGATATTGATGAAGCAGCTAATGCCAATCGGATATTAGTGATGAGGCAAGGAGAACTTGTCCGTGAAGGTACACCAAAAGAAATCTTTTCTGCGGGACCCGAACTGATTGATTTAGGTCTAGATCTACCATTTCCTGAAAAACTGAAGCGTGCACTGAAAGAACGCGGGGTAGATGTGCCAAGTGAATATATGACAGAAGAAAGGATGGTGGATTGGTTATGGACATCCGTTTTGAACAAGTAGACTTCACTTATCAGCCGAATACACCATTTGAACAACGAGCCTTATTTGACATCAATATGACGATCAAAGAAAACAGTTATACAGCATTAGTAGGGCATACCGGAAGCGGGAAATCAACTTTACTCCAACATTTGAATGCGCTTGTTAAGCCAACAAGCGGTACCGTCCATATTGGAGAACGCGACATTCAGCCAGATACGGATAATAAAAATCTAAAGCCGATCCGAAAAAAAGTCGGCATCGTCTTTCAGTTTCCAGAAGCACAGCTATTCGAAGAAACGGTGGCAAAAGATATTGCCTTCGGTCCTAAAAACTTTGGTGTCAGTGAAGAAGAAGCGCTGATACTAGCAAAAGAAACGTTAGAACAAGTTGGACTGGATGAAAGCTATTTGGACCGTTCACCATTTGAACTTTCAGGAGGGCAAATGCGTAGAGTAGCAATCGCTGGTGTGCTTGCCATGAAGCCTGAAGTACTTGTATTGGACGAACCAACGGCAGGACTTGATCCTCAGGGCAGAAAAGAAATGATGGAGATGTTTTGGCGTCTTCATAAGGAACAACAGATTACTATTGTTTTAGTGACGCATTTAATGGATGATGTAGCCAATTTTGCAGACTATGTCTATGTACTGGAGAAGGGGCGAATCGTTAATAGCGGGCAGCCTCAAGAGGTTTTTCAAAACATCAAATGGCTAAAAGAAAAACAGTTAGGCGTACCTACTGCCACAGAATTTGCAGAAGAATTAATGGCTAAAGGGATGGACTTCACTACCTTACCTTTAACAGCTGAAGAATTAGCAGACGCCATCGTCCATTCTGCTGGAGGAAATGCCCATGATGAATAAATTGATATTTGGTCGTTATATGCCAGGAGATTCCTTGATCCATCGATTGGATCCCCGAGCCAAATTATTAGCCAGTTTTTATTTTATTGGTATCATTTTTTTAGCAAATAATTGGGAAACATATCTTGTATTGGCAGTTTTCACATTATTTTCCGTCTTCTTATCAAAAGTAGACTTGAAATTTTTTATCCGAGGTATTCGCCCATTGATTTGGCTGATCCTCTTTACTGTAGCTTTGCAAATCTTGTTCACCAGCGGAGGAGAAACTTATTGGAGTTGGGGTGTTTTCCATATCACTGAATTTGGTGTGATGAACGGTCTCTTTATTTTCTGCCGATTCGTGTTGATTATTTTTATGTCGACGCTACTCACGCTTACTACACCGCCTTTGGAATTATCTGATGCGATTGAGTACTTGCTTCGTCCATTGAAAGCCGTACGGTTCCCAGTCCACGAAATTTCTTTGATGCTGTCGATTGCTCTTCGTTTTGTGCCTACATTGATGGATGAAACAGAAAAGATCATGAACGCTCAGCGCGCGCGTGGTGTTGACTTTGGTGAAGGCAATCTAGTTCAGAAAATGAAAGCAGTCATTCCTTTGCTGATTCCTTTATTTGTCAGCAGTTTCAACCGAGCGGAAGATCTTGCGACCGCTATGGAAGCAAGGGGCTACAAGGGCGGGGAAGGAAGAACGAAATATCGTGTCTTGCATTGGCATAATAGAGACACGATGGTTATCATTGCTTTTATATTATTAACCGTGCTGCTGATCTTTTTAAGAGGATAAACGTTCAGTGGACCGCTATCTATCCTTTTCTTGCTAATCTATTTGCAAGAAAGTATGCGAGCAGTGTATGACAAGAAACATTAGGGTCTGTGGCAGACTAATGTCACAGGCCTCTTTCTTTTATTTGAAAAAAAGAACAAACAACATTATCTGGAAAAACCACTATTTCTAGACAACTTTTTAGAAACAAAGGAGAGAAAACCATGGTACGTTACAAAGCAATCATTGCATACGACGGAACAAATTTCAATGGGTTCCAGAAACAGCCAAATGGACGTACTGTTCAAGAAGAAGTAGAAAAAACATTACAAAAAATGGCAAATGGGAAAGAAATCACGGTCTTTGGTTCGGGAAGGACAGATGCCGGAGTACATGCAATCGGGCAAGTGATCCATTTTGATTATCCAGAAGAACGCCCGTTAGAACGAATGCGTTTTGCGTTAGATACCCAGTCACCAGAGGATATCGCTGTAAGACAAGTAGAAATCGTTTCAGAAGAATTCCATGCAAGATATTTGGTCAAAGAAAAAACTTATCAATTTCGAGTGGATATAGGGAAACCACGCAGTCCTTTTCGACGCCATTATGCAAGTTATTTTCCTTACCCCCTTGATTTGGAAAAAATTCAGCGGGCACTTCCTGATTTATTAGGGACCCACGATTTCACCTCTTTTTGTGCATCAGGAAGCTCGATAGAGGATAAAGTACGTACGATCTACGAGGCTAAGATGGAGGTTAATGAAACAAAAGACGAATTGTTGTTTACTTTTAGGGGAAATGGCTTCTTGTACAAGATGATACGGATCTTAGTAGGAACGCTTTTGAAAATTGGCAATGGCCGATTGCCTGAAGATAGTATCCCAGATATTATTGCGAAAAAAGATCGTAATGCAGCAGGACCTACAGCACACCCTGAAGGACTTTATTTGTATGAAGTGAAATATGAATAAGAGGTTGTGAAAAAGCGGTTCTGCATCAAGTAATAAGAACAGCCAAACCAAAATAGTTTCTCATATTTTGCCATTTGTTGAGCTAATACCGAAGGACAGCTGATTGAACACTGTTTAAGGAAGAGGTTGTGAGCCTGCCATTTAGCTCTGAGTCACAAGAAACAATTTCAAAAAACAGCTTCTCACGTTTGATGAATATCACAACTTGTGAACGAAGCATGGATAAGTGAACCTTCTTTTTGCCACACTACTTTTTTGTAACTAAAAACGATGGAACGTTGTTTTGATTGCCCTTGGCAGACAGTCTGAACAGGTTCCATCGTTTCTTTATTTTCTTCGTCTTCTTCTGTGTGTATTTCGCGGTTTTTCTTCTATTGTTGGATCAATCGTGCCATAGAAGGGTTGATTGCGGTCAAGGTACCAGACATAGAGAATAAACAATGCAATGCATAGTACAAAAAGGATTGCACCTATTATAAATCCTTCAGGCAAGTAGCTGAAAGTAACCGTGTGTTTACCTGCTGGAACTTTTAGCATCAAGAATGCGTTTTTGAAGTTGCTGACTTTGACTGGCTTCCCATCGATTTCGGCTTTCCATCCTTTGTCGTAAGGAATAGTCGTCACCAACATAGAATCTTCTGCGGTATCTACAGTTCCAGAAGCTTTTCTGCCAGAGGCTTCCATTTCGACACCTTTTTCTTTGATCTGATTCATTGCGGCTTGATAGGCTACAACATCTAGACCAACGACTTTCGGCTCCATGAAACTTACTTCTTTCGTCCCATAAAAACTTGCAGTAAATGTCACCGTTGTCTCTTGGGGATAATAGCCAAGATCATAGTATTGTCCAGAAATATTGATTTGCGTTTTCCTCGATGTACCATTGACAGTAATCGTTGCACTAGAACTTTCTAATTGTGCAAAATTGGTTGGGAACAAACTTAAGTAAGCTTGTGTATTTGCAGGTACATGGACTTCCCATGTGAGCTCTTTCGGTTGATTGTCTGCCGTCTCTGAATAAGTCACACCAGTCGTTGTTTTTGTGATTGTCGTATTTAACTGATTCTTCAAAGTAGGCGTATAGAATGTAAAATACTGTTCATTTAGACCAGATAATGTATTGATCAAGTTTGTCTGACTAGTTAAATTATCTGTTACGGGCTGCTCAATATCATTAACGGATAACGGTGCGGTAAATGCCAGTGGCAATGCATTGACATTCTGATACAGTGTATAGTCGCCGCTTTGACCAGCTTGGCGGAAGCCATATTTGCTGAACGTGCTTTCGTTCTTAGAAATGTTGTATTTGATCCCTGTAAAGCCATCCATCAGCAAAGTATTATTATTGTAACGGATATTCAAATTTGTCCCTCTTGAACGAAACCCTAATGTATCCAGATAAGAGGAAGAATTACGATTTCTTATAGAAGAAAACAAGCTGATGCCACTGTAACCGTAGTTGATCGAATCGTTTGGCGATACCGGATCCAGATTTTCTAAGCGGTAAAACGAGTCAGAATCTTCTTTTGTTTCATTTACAAGAGCTTTCAAGTCAGGAGAAGGATCCGTATACAAACTGCGGGAAGCATAATTCCAATCATCAAGGATACCATGGATCATGCTGTTCGTATTGACTAGAGCCTCAGCAGACATGATCAATAACAACAATATACTTAGATGATTGAAGGAAAGTTTTTTATGCTGATAAAATCCCACAGCAAAAGCATAGATCCCTAAGAAAACAACTGTCAATACAAAGGAAGTCATCGTCACATAGGTGTAGCTTCCTTCAGGTTTGATGCCCCATGCCACCGCAAAGAGAGCAGCTACGACCAAAATGATTCCTAACAACAGCCCACGATCGTCTTGTTCTATCTTTTCCCATCCTTTTCCTGCAAGCAGGAGAACTAAGAAAGAGAACAGATAGGCATAACGGAATAAAAACATATTCGGTGCATGCATACCATGCCAGAACAAATTCAATGGGACAAGATAAAAACTTGCGATAAGTATGGCGAAAAGACCACCGTACAAAAACTTATTTTTCAACGGTACTTTCCGACTGGCAAAATAAAACAAGCAAAGGACCAACGGAAGTAGACCTGCGTAAATGAACGGAATCGAACCGTATTTTGTGGTGTCATAAACACCAATCATGTTTTTCATGATCAGATCCAGATAAGAAGTCGCTTCTGTTTTCAACGTAGTGATTTGACTCAATGCTTCGCCATTTGAGCGAAGATCCAGTACTGCTGGCAATACAATGATCATTGAAGCGCCGCCTGCCAGTAAAGAAGTGATCCCATAAGGAACAATCGATTTTTTGTATTCTGACCAGTTTGTCAATAGACGGGCAATAAAATATAAGAAAGAAAAGACACCAATCATGAAGCCCATATAAAAACTGGATAGAAACAAGAGCAAATAGCTGATGAATAAAAGTTTCGGCCGTTTCAGATCCATGACACGATGAATCCCCAAAATCACTAATGGAAGATAAACAAATGCATCCAGCCACATGATGATCTCCGAATGTGCAGTAATGAATGAGATCAATGCGTAACTGACGCTAAGTGCAACATGCCCCCAGCGAGGAATCTTGAACGTGCGTGCAAGAAACCAAAAAGCTAATCCGGCACAGCCGACTTTAAGCAAAGTCAGAACATAAAGTGCATCTGGCATCATCTGGTTTGGAAAGAAGAAAACCAGTGGCGTGAAGATCCCGCCGAGATAATAAGAAATCAAAGATAGATAATTCAAGCCCAGAGAAGCATTCCATGTATAGAAAATACTTTGCTTTCCAAGAAGGACATTTCGGAAGCTTGCATGAAAATTAGAAAATTGTGAAAAGGCATCACTTGCCAAAATACTTCTGCTGCTCCCGGGATAGATCCCGATACTTAAATAAACAAGTGCTAAAATCAAAAACGGAATCAGGAAACTAGCTGCTGCGTAGCGTCCGTTTTCTCTAAAGAATGACTTTAAGTTTTTTTTCATATTTATTTTCCACCAAATTTCTATGAAGTTGTATTTAGTTTATCATATCCTTGTTTTTCTCTGCTTAAAAAGAGTCTAGTTTTCATAAAAAAATAAAATTTGGGAATAAATAACTTCACAATTTGTTCGTATAACAAAAATAAACACAAAAAAAGGGGAGGAATCAAAAATTCCACCCGCCAAAATTTTTATTAAATAAAAAACCGTTCACTATCTGAACGGTCCAAGTATCATTCAATTAAACGCGTTCAACTTTTCCTGATTTCAAAGCACGAGTTGACACCCAAACTTTTTTAGGTTTTCCGTCGACCATAACGCGAACTTTTTGTAAGTTAGGTTTAACAGTACGTTTTGTTGAGTTCATAGCGTGTGAACGGTTGTTTCCACTTTTTGTCTTGCGACCTGTAAAGTAACAAACTTTTGCCATGGTAATTTCCTCCTTTGCCTTGATTTGGAGCAATAGAATAATTCAGCTCATACCAGACTAACATATCATATAGATTGGAAATTTGCAAGTACATTTTCATGGATACAATTGACATTTGTGAAGAATAATTGTAAATTAAACAGGGTTATACCTGAAATTTTGCAAGGTTTTTGAGTACTTTGGGTAACTGCCTTTTATTTCAAGTTGCGCTATGATAAAATATGATAGAAGAAAAATGGGAGTATTTTACCCGTTAAGGAGGCTCATTCATGGCTGTAAAAATTCAAACGTCAGCTGGAACCATTGAAATTACCAATGATGTAATTGCAACAGTTGTTGGTGGCGCCGCGACAGATGTGTTCGGTGTTGTAGGAATGGCCAGCAAAAATCAAATTAAAGATAATATTACTGAGATTTTGCGTAAAGAAAATTACTCAAGAGGAGTAGTTGTCCGCCAAGAAGATAATGGTATTGCTGTAGATGTTTATACGATTATCAGCTATGGTACGAAAATCTCTGAAGTTTCTCGCAACGTCCAAGAAAAAGTGAAATACAATCTAGAGGCATTATTAGGTGTAGCTGCCAATTCGGTTAATGTCTTTGTACAAGGTGTTCGTGTACTGCCAGACTAGGCAGGAGACTGGCTGATAACTCAGCAGTCGATCTGAAGGAGGATTATCTAGGTGAGTGTAACAGAAATAAGTGCAAGCCAGTTCCAGGAAATGGTGCAGGCTGGTGCGAATCGTCTGCAAGTAAATGCAGAATACGTCAATTCATTAAATGTATTCCCTGTGCCAGATGGTGATACGGGAACAAATATGAATCTATCTATGACTAGTGGAGCGAAGGCAGTAGTAGATTCAACCTCAGAAAAAGTAGGAGAATTAGCAGCAATGCTTTCAAAAGGATTGTTGATGGGTGCGCGCGGAAATTCCGGCGTTATTTTGTCTCAATTGTTCCGAGGATTTTCTAAGCAAATTCCAGATGTTGTCTCATTAAATGCTTCTGATCTTGCTGCAGCATTCACTCATGGTGTTGAAACTGCGTATAAAGCAGTAATGAAACCAGTAGAAGGAACGATTTTGACAGTAGCTAGAGAAGCAGCAAAAGCTGGAGAAAAGAAAGCTAAGAGTACAGACGATGTCGTTGAAGTGATGACAGCTGTTGTAAAAGGAGCAAAACGTGCTTTAGCTAAAACCCCAGACTTGCTTCCAGTCCTAAAAGAAGTCGGTGTTGTAGACAGTGGAGGACAAGGATTGCTGTTTGTTTATGAGGGCTTTTTAAGCGCATTGAATGGAGAATTCCAAGCGGATGAAACATATGAACCTTCTCCAGCAGAAATGGATGATATGGTCAATGCAGAGCACCATCGCAGTGTCCAAGGACAAATGGCGACAGAAGATATCCATTTTGGTTATTGTACAGAAATCATGGTGAAAATCGGTGAAGGACCTACTGTTGATAGCACGTTCGACTACGAAGAATTCCGTAATTATTTAGATGGTATTGGAGATTCTTTACTTGTGGTCAATGATGACGAGATCATCAAAGTTCACGTGCATACAGAAAACCCAGGAGAAGTCTTGAACTATGGACAAAAATTCGGTTCATTAGTCAAAATCAAAGTCGACAACATGCGCTTGCAGCATGAGACGATTTTGGAACATGATGAAGAAGTGAACGAGTTTGCGAAAAAAGAAACACCACGTATCCCGTATGGTATCGTAGCAATCGCTGCTGGTAAAGGCGTCCAAGAGCTGTTTGAAAGTTTAGGCGCTAATTATGTTATCAGTGGTGGGCAAACAATGAACCCAAGTACGGAAGACATCGTTAAAGCGATCCAAGAAGTGAACGCAGATAAAGTGATTGTCTTACCGAACAACAAAAACATCTTCATGGCAGCTGATCAAGCGGCAGAAGTAGCAGATATCCCAGTAGCAGTCGTTCCTTCAAGAACGATTTCTCAAGGATTGACGGCTATGCTTTCATTCAATGATCAAGCTTCTTTAGAAGAAAACAAAGAAACGATGACAGAAATGTTGTCTAGCGTCGTAAGTGGTCAAGTCACTCACGCAATCAGAGATACCTCAATCGACGGTGTAGAGATCAAAGAAGGCGACTTTTTAGGCATGATTGATGGAAAAATCATGATCTCTAACCCAGATATCACAGCAACAGCGTTAAGTACACTAGAACAAATGATCAATGAGGACACAGAGATCGTAACGATCTTAGCAGGTGATGAAGGAACAGTTGAACAAGCAAATGAATTTGCTGAGAAACTAACAGAAAAACATCCTGATTTGGAAATCGAGATCCACCAAGGAGATCAGCCTGTCTATCCTTATCTATTTTCTGCTGAATAATTCCTGTGACAGAATATCTTTCTAACACAGTATTCATTCATAAAAGGCCTTCGGTTAGTGATCAGGTATGATCACTGACCAAGTCCTTTTTTTGTTAAAGGAGGGAGGAAAAAATATATGCGTTCTTTAGATGATCCAATCACTATGCTGGCAGGAGTCGGAGAAAAAAGAGCAGCTAGTCTTGCCAGCTTGGGTATCCAAACGATTGAAGACTTACTGACTTATTATCCTTTTCGCTACGAAGATATTCAGGAAAGAAATCTAAACGAGATCCAAGATCAAGAAAAGGTTACTTTGAAAGGAATCGTAGTCTCTCCTCCTGTGATGAATCGATTTGGTTATAAAAAAAGCCGATTGCAATTTCGTATGATGCAAGAACATGATGTGTTCAACGTTTCTTTTTTTAATCAACCTTATCTAAAAGAAAAAGTCATTTTATCGGAGGAAATCGCCGTATACGGTAAATGGGATGCAAAGCGTAAAGCCTTGAACGGGATGAAGATTTTAGGTTCTCAAACAATGGATGACTTTTCGCCGATATATCACGTCAATAAATCGATTCGTCAAACGATATTAGTTGATCTAATCAAAAAAGGGTTCCAAGAATACGGCACATTGATCGAAGAAAACCTGCCGAACAACCTTGTGGAGAAATATCGACTACTTGACCGAGCTTCCGCTGTAAGAAGTATGCACTTTCCGAAAAACCACGAAGAAAATCACCAAGCCAAACGACGTGTTGTTTTTGAAGAATTCTTTTTATTTCAAATGCGTCTTCAAGGATTGAAAAAAGCAGAAAAAGCAGAAACAAATGGCTTGGAGATCCTTTATGATGTCCAAAAATTAAAAGAATTTACTCAAAAGCTACCTTTTGAACTGACAAATGCCCAAAAACGAGTAACGAATGAAATCTGTCGGGATCTTCGCAGTCCTCAACATATGCAGCGACTTTTGCAGGGAGATGTAGGTAGCGGAAAAACAGTGGTTGCCGCAATTGCATTATATGCCACCGTTACAGCGGGTTTCCAAGGTGCGTTGATGGTGCCTACCGAAATCTTGGCACAACAGCACATGGAAAGTTTGCAACAGCTGTTTGATCCCAATGAAGTAACGGTCGCATTGCTTACAGGGTCAACGAAAACAAAAGAACGACGTGAACTCCTTGAAAAACTAGAACGAGGAGAAATCAACGTCGTGATCGGTACACATGCATTGATCCAAGATGGAGTTGAATTTCAGAATTTAGGTCTAGTTATTACGGATGAACAGCACCGTTTTGGTGTGAATCAGCGGAAAGTCCTTCGTGAAAAAGGCTGGCGACCTGATGTCTTGTTTATGACAGCCACTCCGATCCCTAGAACGCTAGCTATCACAGCGTACGGTGAAATGGATGTATCGATCATTGATGAACTTCCAGCTGGGCGTATCCCTATTGAAACACGCTGGGTAAGAACACCTCAATTAGACAGTGTACTGGATTGGACAAGGAAAGAACTGGCAAGAGGACATCAAATGTATGTCATCTGTCCACTGATCGAAGAATCAGAAGCATTAGACGTAAAAAACGCAGTGGAAATCTATGAAAAACTTCGTGAACTATTTGCGCCAAAATATGAAGTTGGCTTGTTACATGGTAAAATGAAGAATCAGGAAAAAGAAGTGATCATGGAAGCTTTCAAAGATAACCAGATGCAGATATTAGTTTCTACTACGGTAATAGAAGTAGGGGTAAACGTGCCAAACGCAACCGTCATGCTGATTATGGATGCGGATCGATTTGGTTTGGCACAGCTGCATCAGCTTCGTGGACGTGTTGGACGCGGAAGTGATGCTTCCTACTGTATCTTAGTTGCTAATCCCAAAAATGAACTAGGCGTGGAACGGATGAAAATCATGACAGAGACCACCAATGGTTTTGTACTAAGTGAAAAAGATCTGGAATTACGCGGTCCCGGTGAAGTATTCGGCTTCCGACAATCTGGTTTACCTCAATTTGCGATTGCTGACTTGGTGACGGATGGAAATGTTTTGGAGGTAGCCAGAGAAGAGGCTGCAGCTCTTTGGCAGATAAAGAATTGGCAGATGCTGCCTGAGTATCAGCCTCTAGCACAAAGCCTCCAGATAGAAAATCAGGATAATCGTTATTTCGATTAGCAGACTATGCTATACTTTATAATGATGATGGAAAAAGGAGTGGGAACAATGAAAATTGCCGTAGATGCAATGGGCGGAGATCACGCACCTCAAGCAATTGTAGAAGGCGTGGCTTTAGCTCAGCAAGATTTTCCAGAAGTAGAATTCTTACTTTACGGAAAAGAAGCAGAAATCAAGAAATACTTAACAAATGAAAAAAACATCACGATTATCCATACAGACGAAAAAATCAATAGTGATGATGAGCCAGTAAAAGCGATCCGACGGAAAAAGACTGCTTCAATGGTCCTTGCTGCACAAGCAGTGAAAAACGGCGAAGCGGATGCTATATTTTCAGCAGGGAATACAGGTGCGCTGCTAGCAGCGGGTTTGTTCATCGTAGGACGTATCAAAAATATCGAACGCCCTGGCTTGATGTCTACCTTGCCAGTAGTAGGAAAAGAAGGTGCCGGTTTCGATATGCTGGATCTTGGCGCTAACGCAGAAAATAAACCAGAACATTTGTTGCAATACGGTATTTTAGGTTCTTTCTATGCACGTAAAGTCCGAGGGATCGGACGTCCCCGCGTTGCTCTTTTAAACAACGGAACAGAAGCCACAAAAGGTAGTGAAGTGACGAAAAAAGCCTATGAACTTCTTCAGAATGAAACCAGTTTGAATTTCATTGGAAATGTAGAAGCGCGCGAGTTGCTCAATGGGGTGGCTGACGTAGTAGTCACAGATGGATTTACAGGCAATGCTGTTTTGAAATCCATTGAAGGAACGGCAATGAATATGATGGATCTATTAAAATCCGCTATTCTAAACGAAGGGATCAAAGGGAAAATGGGCGCCATGCTTTTAAAAGACGGCTTGCGTTCTTTAAAATCTGAAATGGATTATTCCAAACATGGCGGAGCTGTTTTGTTTGGCTTGAAAGCACCAGTCATTAAAACCCACGGAGCAACAGGTCCTGATGCTGTCCGCTATACGATCCGCCAAATCCACACGATGCTTGAAACAAATGTAGTAGGGCAGTTAGTCGAACAATTTGAAAAAAGCGAAGAATAATATTCAGATAGCTGAGGCAATCCGGTTCGTTAAAAAAAGGTGGACAATCCTGAAAAATGTCAGTAAAATTAGCCATGGTGTAGGTAATTGACAAGTGTATGATTCTTGGAGGTGAAAAAGTTGACTCGCGAAGAAGTATTTAACAAAGTAGCGAAAATTATTTCAAATCATTTTGAGATAGATACCGATAAAGTGTCGGATGAATTGAACATCAAAGATGATTTAAAAGCTGATTCAATTAGTATTATGGAGTTCGTTTTAGAACTTGAAGATGAATTCGGTACAGAAATTTCAGATGAAGACGCTGAACAAATTGAAACAGTTGGCGGTGCAGTAGATTATATCAGCAGCCATCTCAAATAATTTCAATAAAAGCAAAGAAGGATAAAAAGTTATATGCAACTTTTTATCCTTCTTTTTTTAATCTTTCTGACACGGAAAAGACATTTTTCTGATAATTCTGGCGATAATTAGAAATTATGTTGCAAAGTAAAGCGGTTTTCTATATAATTATTAATAATTCATTACACAAAGATAAGAATAACCTTTGTTATAAAACGCTTTATTATGTGTAATGTTCTTTCTTTACTAAGAAAAACTTCCGTTTAGGAAGCAGAGAGGGGTATTCGATTGTCAGATAATCAATTATTAGAAGTTCAGAACCTACATACAGGCTTCCGACTCAAAGATGACTATTATGATGCAGTAGATGATGTTTCATTTACTTTAGACAAAAACGAGATCTTAGCAATCGTTGGGGAATCTGGGTGCGGGAAAAGTACATTAGCTACTACGATTATGGGATTACTTGATCCTAATAACACAAAAATTACAGGTGAAATTTTATATAACGATCTGAATTTAATCGAACTGAACGAAACGCTTTATAATAAAATCCGCGGAAATGATATCGGAATGATTTTCCAAGATCCGTTGTCTGCATTAAATCCTCTCATGAGAATCGAAGACCAGATCAAAGAAGGACTTTCCTATCACACAAAGATGAATGCAGAACAGCGTCAAGCTCGCGCACTGGAATTACTAGAACAAGTAGGGATTCCTAATCCAGCAAGAGTTGGACGTCAATATCCCCATGAATTATCAGGCGGTATGAGACAACGTGTCATCATCGCGATCGCAATCGCCTGCAAACCTCCAATCGTCATTGCAGATGAACCGACGACAGCCCTAGATGTAACCATCCAAGCACAGATTCTTGATTTACTGAAAGATCTTCAGGAAGAAACAAAAACAGGAATCATCCTGATCACTCATGACTTAGGAGTCGTAGCAGAAATGGCTGATCGAGTGGCAGTGATGTATGGCGGACAGTTTGTTGAAGTAGCGGGTGTAAAAGAACTGTTTGATCATCCGAAACATCCTTATACGCGCTCTTTATTGAACTCTATACCTCAAGAAGGAAATCATGATGCAGAACTCCATGTGATCGAAGGTGTGGTTCCTTCTCTGAAAAACATGCCTCGTAAAGGGTGCCGATTTGCTCCACGTATTCCGTGGATACCAGCAAGTGATCACGAAGAAGATCCTATCCTTCATGAAGTCGCTCCGAACCATTTGGTACGTTGCTCTTGCTACAAGCATTTCCACTTTAGAGACGAAAAAGGAGAGGTGTAGATGACAGAATTAATCACAATCAAAGACCTGAAAGTTCATTATCCTATTCGCAGTGGATTCTTCAATCGAGTAACGGATCATGTATATGCTGTAGATGGTGTGGATTTTATTATCGAAAAAGGAAAGACGTATGGTTTGGTGGGAGAGTCCGGTTCCGGAAAATCCACTACAGGAAAAGCAGTCGTTGGTTTAGAAAAGACTACAGCTGGACAAATCATGTATGAAGGAAAAGATGTAACGAAGCGAAGCAACCGAAAAAAAATGGGTTATAACAAAGACGTACAAATGATTTTCCAAGATTCAATGTCTAGTTTGAATCCTAAAAAACGAGTATTGGATATCATTGCAGAACCTATCCGAAATTTTGAACGGTTAAGCGATCAAGAAGAAAAGAAGAAGGTAAAAGGATTGCTAGATATCGTTGGGATGCCGGAAGATGCACTTTACAAATATCCTCATGAATTTTCAGGGGGACAACGCCAACGTCTAGGAGTAGCCCGCGCTGTTGCTACTAATCCAAAATTAATCGTGGCCGATGAACCGGTATCTGCTCTGGATCTATCTGTTCAAGCACAAGTATTGAATTTCATGAAACGGATCCAGCAAGAATACGGTCTCAGCTATTTATTTATTTCTCATGATTTAGGTGTAGTAAAACATATGTGCGACAACATCGCAATTATGTACAAAGGTCGATTTGTAGAAATCGGTACAAGAGAGGACATTTATAATGACCCGCGCCACATCTATACGAAACGTCTGCTTTCAGCAATTCCGCAAATCGATGTAGAAAATCGGGAAAGCCACAAAGAAAATCGCCGAAAAGTAGAACAAGAGTATATCCAAAACCAAAGAGAATACTATGATGCGACTGGCCGAGTCTACGATTTGCGTACGATCACAACTACACATAAAGTGGCGTTGAAAGATGGAGGTGCGAGCTAATGTGGAAAACGATTCTGCGACGTGTTTTATTGATGATCCCGCAAGTTATTATTTTAAGTGTTCTGATCTTCTTATTAGCCCAAGCGATGCCAGGGGATCCATTTACTGGTTTGATCAACCCAAACCAAGATCCGGCAGTGATCGAACAAATGCGACAATCAGCTGGATTGAATGACCCATGGTATGTCCAGTACTTCCGTTGGATCGGAAATGCTTTGCAAGGCGATTTTGGTCAAAGTTTCTTATACAAACGCTCTGTTGCTGACCTAATCGGTGAACGGATCATCAACACGTTATATCTATCGATCTTGACAGTTGTCCTTACTTATTTGATTGCTGTGCCTCTAGGGATGCTAGCAGGCCGGTATCAAAATTCGATCTTGGATAAGATCGTCGTGATTTATAACTTCTTTAGTTTTGCTGTTCCGTTATTCATCTTCGGCTTGATCATGCTGTTTGTTTTTGGTTATCGTTTAGGCTGGTTCCCAACAAGCGGTTCTCAAACACTAGGTTTGCAAGGGGGATTTATCACTCAGTGGATAGATCGCTTGAAATATATTCTGCTACCATCGATTACCCAAGCATTTCTGGCGACTGCCGTTACGATCCAATATCTGCGAAGCGAAGTAATCGATTCGAAGTCGCTTGATTTTGTCAGAACAGCCCGTTCCAAAGGGGTACCGACGAATAAAGTATTCAGTAGACATATCTTCCGGAATGCAGCGTTGCCGATGGCTTCGCAAATGGGGTATGAAATCACTTCGTTGATTGCTGGTTCTGTAGTTATCGAAAAGATTTTTGGCTATCCAGGAGTCGGGAAACTATTTATTGACTCTATTGGTCAACGAGACTACACCGTGATCACATCCTTAGTATTGATTTTAGGAATCGCGACGCTAGTGGGGACGTTACTGTCAGATATTATTATGAGTATCGTTGACCCGCGTATTCGGATTCAATAAAACCAATCAGAAAGGAGAATGGATCGATGAGTGAAAAAAACAATACAGCAGTTCAAGAAAGTATCCCTCCTATGGGGATACGAATGATTGCTCGAGAATTTAAAAAAGATAAAATCGCTATTTTTTCATTAGGTTTGCTAGTGGTTTTATTATTAGTGATTTTTATCGGTGCGATGCTGACCGATCAAGATAAAGTGATGTATGTTAGTATTTTTGACAAATATGCTGCCCCAGGAGCAGTTTCGACACAAGGACAAAAGTTCATTCTGGGAGCAGATGAAGGCGGACGTGATGTATTAGGTCAATTGATCATAGGTGCTAGAAACTCTGTCACGATCGGATTTGCGATCACGATCCTTACTTCGATCATCGGGGTTGGATTAGGGATCATCTCTGGCTACTACGGAGGGATCATTGACAACATCTTGATGCGAATTGTTGATTTTATCATGATTCTACCGATTATGTTGATCATCATCGTCTTCGTTTCGATTATTTCCAGATACAATGTCTGGTCCTTTATTTTCATCATGAGTGCATTTTATTGGGTAGCTAAAGCCCGATTATTCCGAAGCAAGACATTATCTGAAGCAAGAAGAGATTATGTCAGTGCCTCAAAAACAATGGGAACAAGTGATTTTAAAATCATGTTCCGCGAAATTATGCCGAATCTAAGTTCATTGATCATTACGAACTTGACAATGAACTTTGCGGCAAACATCGGTATCGAGACAACTTTGACTTTCTTAGGTTTCGGTTTGCCGGCAAATGTACCTAGTTTAGGTACACTGATCGGTTATGCAAGTAATGGAGAAGTCTTAGTGAATCGGCAATGGATCTGGTTACCCGCATCAATCCTCATTTTAGTTTTGATGTTGAGTATCAATTATGTTGGACAGGCATTCAAGCGTTCTGCAGATGCACGCCAACGGTTAGGCTAGTTATAGAAGCGAAGGGGGAAATAGGAATGAAGAAAACGATTTTTGGATTTGCAACGCTGATGTCTGCTGTTGTTCTTGCAGCATGCGGGGGCGGAGGTACAGATACTTCTGGAAATAACTCTGGAGGCAACAGCAATAACAAAGAGGAATTAACTTTTCCAATCGCAACAAAAAACAATGATGATGCAATCGAAGACGGTGAATTAGAAGCTGCGGTCGCAACGGACAGTCAGTTCAAAGGATTGTTCCAGTGGGAGTTTTATCAAGATTCTTTTGATGCAGCTTTCATGGCTCCTTCTCATGAAGCGTTATTTGCAAGTAACGATGATTTCCGAATCACCGATGATGGAGCAGCTACGCTTGACCTAGATCAAGATACGAAGAAAGCAACAATCAAAATAAAAGACAATGTCAAATGGTCAGATGGTGAAGACGTAACAGCTGATGACGTGATTTTCCCATATGAGATCATCGGTCATAAAGATTACACTGGTATCCGATACGACGATACGTTCCGTAATATCGTAGGGATGGAAGAGTATCATGATGGAAGTGCCGATACGATCTCTGGTATCAAAAAAGTGGATGACAAAACAGTTGAGATCGAATATAAAGATGTAAACCCAAGCATGCTGCAAGCTGGTGGCGGGATTTGGTCTTATGCAGCACCGAAACATACATTGGAAGGTATAGCAATCAAAGATATGGAATCTAGCGATCAAGTACGTAAAAACCCAGTAACTTTCGGACCGTACTACATGAGCAACATCGTAGCTGGAGAATCTGTGGAATACTTGCCAAATGAGCATTACTGGAATGGTACGCCTAAACTGAAAAAAATCACGATGAAATCTGTACCAACAGCCAGTGCAACTGAAGCATTGAACTCTAAATTATACGATATGATTTTCCAAATGCCAACAGACACATATGATACGTATAAAGAAATTTCCGGCTATACAAATTTAGGTCGTGAACAAACATCTTATACTTATCTAGGATTTAAACTAGGTAAATGGAACGCGGAAACAAAGAGTGTAGAATACAACCCGGATTCAAAAATGGCAGATAAATCATTACGTCAAGCAATGGGCTATGCTTTAGACAATGATGCAGTAGGCGAACGTTTCTATGCAGGATTAAGAAGCAATGCCACTTCATTGATCCCTCCAGTATTCCAATCTTATCATGATGATGAGTTGAAAGGATTCACGCAAGATTTAGACAAAGCGAAAAAACTATTGGATGATGCCGGCTACAAAGATGTGGACGACGATGGGTTAAGAGAAGACAAAGATGGAAACAAATTAACCATCAACTTTGCTTCGATGTCTGGTGGAGAAACAGCGCAACCATTGGCAGATTACTATATCCAACAATGGAAAGAAATCGGTTTGGATGTCCAATACACAACAGGTCGTCTGATTGAATTCAACTCTTTCTACGATAAATTAGAAAACGATGATCCTGAAATCGATGTTTACCAAGCTGCTTGGAATACAGGAACTGATCCAAATCCAAGTGGACTATGGGGACCGAATGCAGCATTCAACTACACTCGTTATGAATCAGAAGAAAATACAAAATTGATCAACGATATCAGTTCAAGCCAAGCATTTGATGAAGACTATTTGAAAGAAGCCTATCAAAAATGGCAACAGTATGCGTTTGAAGAAGCATTTGCGATTCCAACGTTGTTCCGTAACGAAGTATTGCCAGTGAACGACCGCGTCAAAGACTGGGATTGGTCTTATGATGTACCAAACCCATGGGCAAATGTTTCTGTTACAGCAGATTCACGTTCATAATCAATAAAAATGACCGAAAAAGGGCGATGTCCTTTTTCGGTTTTTTTAATTATCGTTATTTTTGATAGCAAATAAAAATAAATGTAGTTTTTTAAAACTTTATTTTAAAAACACGTTGAACATAAATGTGTTATTATATATAATTTAAATAGATTTTAAAGAAGGAAAATGTATAAAATGTGTGTTATTTAATTTAAATTGAATAAAAATTATTGTTATTTTAAATTGATGGGAATTTTTCGCGTAGTTAATAAAAGAGAAGGTTCACACTTATCTCTTTTTAAAATAAAAAAAGGGGGACCGAACGACTGTCGCCTTTGCTTGTTCAAGTATGTTTCAATAGTCACTCGTGAGACACTTTAGGCACTCAAAAAAGGGAGCGGATACAAATGAAGAGAAATGTGAAAAAGATGATAGCAAGTTCATGTACACTTATTGCCTTGAGCAGCTGGATCGCACCAATCAATGCCGTTAGTGCGGCTGAAATACCTGAACCATTAGTCATTTCTACTACACCAGAGATTTTCAATATGGATGTGGTGCAAACAGATGTACCACTAAAACAAGGAAGAATAACTGTGAACACTTTTTATGGAGGTGTAACAGGAATACCGGGCTTTGGAACAGTTTGGGGAGAATTTTATCCAACACAAAGAAGAGTGACTGTTTATGCATATGGAAAAGAAAGAAACACAAGAACGGGTAATCCAGGAACAACCGTTCGGGTAACCGCCCCTAGAGCATTTTCTGGAAATACATCTGGCTGGTGGTGGGCATAGAAAGAAGTGCGGCTGATCCAGCCGCTTCTTTCTTCTAAACGATGAAAAAAATCTATCGCTTCTTTTTTCTATTCACAGTCACCAGTTTTTTATATGCTATTTCTTTTGCTGGAACCGAAATGATCAAATCAGCGATTCCAGAAATCCATTCATCGATCATCATCGAAGCAGCGAGTGGTGAAGAAAATCAGCAGGAAATGTACCAGACGATTGCGAAATATGCTAGAGAAAAGCAATTGGATCTCCATAAGATCCTCTTTCGAATCGGCAAAGATGGGGAAACGTATAAAGATATCTATACGTTTGGTAAAGAAGGGTATTCGACCTATAGCTTTTCCCCTATAGCATCCGATTATCCTATCAATTTTTATGATTCTTCGAAACTATCTACTGAAGAAGTACTTGGCGGTTATATGATCACAGAGGAACCGCCTGCCAATATGATCGAAGAATTTTATGATATGGGGATGGAAATAACGATTGAAAGGGCACAATGGCCGCTTTATCTAGCTTCAGGTTTGCTATTAAGTATCGGTCAATTGTTCTGTATGCTTTTCTTGTGCTTATTCTTAGCTCTATTATTCTATAAGTCCTCTATGAGAAAGAAAGTCGGGATTCTCGAAACACTTGGACGAAGCAAAGCAAAACTAGTGTGTAAAGATAGTTTGATAGATGCGGCCATCTTCACGGTTATTTTAGCTGGCTTTGCATGGTTTTATCCCTATCTGCACTTTCTTTATCCCCAGATCCTGTTATGGGGGATCATTGGAATCATCATCATGCGCATATCAAGCAGCTGGGTGATTTATTCATGGGGATCGATCGCCGATAAAATAAAAGGACATAAACCGTATAGATGGCTGTTCTACACGAATCACCTTATCAAGGCCGCCTTGCTTGTATTTATCGTAGTAAGCGGGAATATGATCTTGTCTAGTATGGATGAGAACAAACAGCTAGAACAGCAATTAGCTTATTGGAATGACATTCCTGATTATTATCACTTGAGATTTAGTAATATCACGACCAAATTACCAGATAATTCTAGAAATTTTACGAGAGAAGAAAGAAAAAAAGAAGCGAAAAGGATCAATCAGGACATGCTTCCTTTATTAGAACGAGCAGAACAATCAGGTGGGATCCTTTTGAGAGATAATGAATTTGGCCATACGAGTGACGTTCTTACCTACATTCAAAATGATGCTTATTGGTTAGTCAACCATAATGCCGTACACGAATTGAAAGTCAAAGATATACATGGAAAACCAATCTATCCATTAGAAGATACCTTCTTCTATGTGTTGATCCCAGAAAATAAAAAGCAATACACGGATCTGATCGTTAAAATGGCAGAAGATGAAATCACTTTTTACCAGAATTCCTTCGAGTATGAACAAGGCGAGTATCAGGGGGAATTAAAGGTGATCTATACCCAATCGAATCAAATCATCTTTAATTATAATTTTGATTTACTTGAGAATATCTTTTCTTTCAATCCGATCATTGTCTCCATTTCTTTGCCTTTGATCCAACCTAATATAGAGATATGGATAAGTGAGGTATCGAACGGCTCCTATTTGTTTCGAAATGGTCGAGAAGTTCAAGTGTTTATTGAAGAGAATGGCATTGAAGATGATTTTTACGGCCTAACATCTGTGAAAGACAGAATTAGCGAAGTAATTACGAAAGCGCGTTCAGAATTTTACACAGCACTAGTCGTGTTCTTACTGATTCTTATCAGTTTTGTTGCTATTGAACTATATGCGAGCATGATTTATGCAGAAGTAAATAAGAAAAAATCATTTTTAGCGTACATTACTGGTAAACCGCTGTTCCAGCGTCACAAAACTTACTATTTCATGACGGCGGGGATATCTTCAGGTGTTTTAGGGATCTTACTCATATGGCAGAAGGACTTATGGCCGATTGCACTGGCTGTATTCAGCTTTGAGCTGTTTTTGCTACTCCCAACGACTTATCTATCTGAGAAAAAGCAACGGCTGGAGGTGATCAAAAATGATTGATGTTAGAAAAATCACAAAAAAATACAAAGAGAAAACAATCTTTGAACACCTTTCTTTTTCTGTGCCCGCGGGTTCTATGCTTGCTATCACAGGAGAAAGTGGGATAGGTAAAACAACTTTATTGAATTGTTTAGGCCAGCTGGAAACGATAAATGAAGGGGAAATCTTGATCAATGGCCAAAAAATCAGCCGAAAAAACAGAAAAACATTTTTTCGGGAACAAGCTGGTTTTTTATTTCAAAACTATGCACTGATCGACAACGAAACAGTGAAGCAAAACTTGACCTTGGTCTCAAAAGAGGAGCAGAAAATCAAAGAATCCCTCGAAAAATTTCAGGTAGACCATTTGATAGACAAAAAAATATTTCTCTTAAGCGGAGGAGAACAGCAGCGAGTTGCTCTTGCTCGTTTATTTTTGAAAGAACCAAAGATCATCTTTGCAGATGAGCCAACAGCCTCTCTTGATCAAAAGAACAAAGGAATCGTCCTTCAAGCATTACAAGAACTGAATGCAAAAGGAGCTACGGTCCTTGTGGTCACCCATGATCCAACATTGGCAGCAGAATTCGATCATGTGTTGGACATGAATGAATGGAAGAAATCAATCCAATAAACCTTATTTATGTGTTCATTCTGTTGGTTTTGTCTGATAGTTTACCAGTGATTGGACTGTTTTTTTCAATCGTTTTATTGAAAAGTCATCAGCCAAAGATTCACCCACGATGGATAAAATGGTGTGTGTTCATTTCGCTCCTTTTTCAAGTGTTACTAACGGTGTTTCTTCTATTGAGCATTCATGTTTCAGAGGTTCAGCTAGGACCCGTCCAAGAAGTCATTTAAAACATACGAGAATAAGGGATTGTACAAAAAAGGAATGTGACAATAGTCGTGTCACATCCTTTTTTTGTATGAACAGTGTTCAATCAGCTATTCCACGGTATTCGTTCAAGAAACGGCAAAATATGAGAAGCTGTCTTTTTGTTTATTTCTCTAATACTCCGAACTAAACGGCTTTTTCACAACCTCTCGTCAATCACTAGGATTATTAAAGCTTTACTTACCTTTTACCCGAACCATTTCAAATTTAACAAAAAACCAGTATAATAAGGAAGTATCGAAAAAATATCCATAAAAGGAATGTGGAAAATGGACAACCAGCTGACAAAAGAACTAAAAGAAAATTATAACATCGTTTTTCACGATCTAAATTTGCTTGAACAAGCTTTTACCCATTCATCCTATGTGAATGAGCATCGCAATCTGCAATTATCGGATAATGAACGACTTGAATTTTTGGGAGATGCCGTTTTAGAATTGATGGTTTCTCAGTATTTATTCCGTTTATATCCTCATTTGCCAGAAGGAAAATTGACAAAAACACGAGCAGCGATCGTTCGCGAAGACAGCTTATCGAAATTTGCCAAAGAATGTCACTTTGATCAATATGTTCTGTTGGGCAAGGGAGAGGAGAATTCAGGAGGACGTACGCGACCAGCATTGCTTTGCGACCTATTCGAAGCTTTTTTAGGCGCGTTATATCTTGACCAAGGATTCGACACGACCCATGCGTTCATCGAAAAAGTGATTTTTCCTAAAGTCAAAGCAGGTGCTTTTTCACATGAGATGGATCATAAAACAAAATTGCAAGAAGTCTTACAAAAATCAGGTGATGTATCGATCGAATACCGATTGATCAATGAAGAAGGTCCAGCTCATGAACGAGTATTTTGGATCGAAGTTTATGTAGATGATCAATTGATTGGCACTGGACAAGGAAAATCGAAAAAATTAGCAGAACAAGCTGCGGCGGAAAATGCATTAGCAGCACTGTAAAAGTAAGTGAGGGAAAGCTTTGTATTTGAAACGAATTGAAATAGCCGGTTTTAAATCATTTGCAGACAAGACAGTCATTGATTTTGAAAACAGCGTCACAGCAGTGGTTGGACCAAATGGCAGCGGAAAAAGCAATATTACAGAAGCTATCCGCTGGGTATTAGGAGAACAATCTGCTAAAAGTTTGCGAGGCGGAAAAATGCCGGATATCATCTTTGCCGGTTCCGATACCCGAAAGCAGCTGAATATTGCAGAAGTCACAGTGATTTTAGACAATAGTGATCATTATCTGCCATTGGAGTACAATGAGATCAGTGTAACCCGCCGTTATCGACGGACTGGGGAAAGCGAGTTTTTCATCAATAAACAAAGCTGCAGATTAAAAGATATCCAAGAATTGTTCTTAGATTCTGGATTAGGAAAAGAATCATTCTCAATCATTTCTCAAGGAAAAGTAGAAGCGATTTTCAGTAGTAAACCGGAAGACCGTCGTGGGATCTTTGAAGAAGCAGCTGGTGTGTTGAAATACAAGCAACGGAAAAAGAAAGCAGAACAAAAGCTTTTTGAAACAGAAGACAACCTCAGCCGCGTCCAAGACATCATCCATGAATTGGAAGAACAGTTAACTCCTTTGGCCGCCCAGAGTGAGGCAGCAAAGGAGTTTTTACAGCTAAAAGAAACACTGACTCAAACCGATGTTTCTTTGATGGTTGCTGAAATCAAGACAGCAAAAAAAGATTGGGACAACAAACAAGCACAGCTTGCGAAATTCAATCTAGAATTAGGTAAACTATCTGAGTCGATCCAAGAACAAGAATCCATTTTGGCGAAGCAGCGTAAAGAAAATGCGCAAGCCGACCGTCTGATCGAAAAAAATCAGCAAGTATTATTAGATCTTTCGGAAAAACTGAAGCAGACAGAAGGACAAAAAGATGTTTTGCAGGAGCGGACAAAGCATACACAAAAAAGCTCGCAAGAATATCAAACTTCATTAGCAGAAGCACAAAAAAAGGTTAAACATTTTGAAAAGCTTCAAGAAAGCTTGATGAAAGAAGCAGCAGAAAAAGAAACAGAGATCCAAAAAGCTGAAGCAAATCTCATAAAAACACAGCAAGAATTAGAAAAATACCAAAAATCAACGAAAGAATTATTGGCAGAATTAAGAGATCAATATGTTGATTTAATGCAAGAACAAGCAGCTGTAGGAAACGAACTGAAGTATCTGGAACGTCAATATGTACAAGAAACAGCAAAAAGCAAGCAGACGTTAGCCAAGCAATCGGAAGTAGAAGCATCAGTAGACCGATTGATCTTACAGAAAGAAGAATTGATACAAAAGCAGGCGCAGCTAAAATCATCTTTAACTGAAACAAAAGAGAAGTTAGAAATGATCCAACGAAACGGGAAAAAGTTCCAAGAAGCATTAGCAAAAGAACAGCCTAAAATGTATCAATTGATGAATCAAGTCCAGCAGCTGCGTGCTCGTCAGAAAAGCCTTCAAGAGATCCAAGAAAACTATTTTGGTTTTTACCAAGGCGTTCGATTGGTCTTGCAGCATAAACAGCAGCTTTCCGGTATTGTCGGAGCAGTAGCTGAACTGATCGACGTCCCTGCAGATTTCACGTTAGCCATCGAAACAGCTTTAGGTGGAGCAGCTCAACATGTTATCGTTGAAAATGAAAAAGATGCTCGGCAAGCCATCACGTATTTGAAACAGCAAAGAGGAGGAAGAGCAACATTCCTTCCGCTGACGACAATCAAACCAAGACAGTTACCAGCTCATATATTGACACAAGCGGCAGCTATAGAAGGGTTTATAGGGATTGCCAGTGAACAAGTTGCTTATCCTGATCAAATCCAAACAGTGGTTCAAAACCTGTTAGGAACGATCCTTTTAGCAAAAGACTTAACTAGTGCCAATGCGATCGCACAAACGATCCGCTATCAATACCGAGTGGTTTCCTTAGAAGGTGACGTGATGAATGCCGGAGGATCCATGACAGGTGGAGCGAACAAACGAGGAAACCAAGGCAGTTTGTTTGTACAAAACCAAGAATTGAAACAGTTGACTAGTGAATTCGAAGAAGCAGATAAACAACTTCAAGTGCAAGAAAAGAAAGTTCAGGAGCTGCAACAAGAAACAGCTCGTTTAGCCGAAGAACAAGAAGTTTTGCGTACACGAGGCGAACAATTACGTTTTGAAGAACAAGAAGCGACAAATCAGCTGCAAAACATCATAAACGAACTTGAACGTTTTGAAAAAGAAAAGCAAATCTCAACTTTTGAGACACGTGAGCTACAGCAGTTTATCGAAGATTACGAAAAACAAACGAACGAGTTGAAAGACAAACAAACAGATCTTGAAACGCAACGTCAACAAATCGACGAAGAAATCAAATCTTTAAGTCAAGAAAGTGACCAGATGGAAGCCAGAAGAGCACAAGTGCAAAGTCAAAAAGCACAAGAACAAGCAGATCTTGCTGTCTTGAAAGAGCAGTTTAATCATCTGCAGATCCAGCTCCGCGGTGCCCGAGTCCAAAAAGCAGAGGCAATCGAACGCCAAGAAGCGATAGAAAAACAGTTGGCGACATTGACAGCAGACTTTTCTGATCATGAAGTCACAGAAGAAAGTTTGGAAAAACAAATTAACGAATTATCTGCTCAGCGAGAAACATTAAAAGCCGAGTTGGCAAAAGCCAAAGAGCAGCGAGATAGAAGGCAAAGGGAGATCGATGAGCTTGAAGCAGTCTTGGCAGAGCGTAATCGTGAGCAAAAAGCACGACTGTCGGAACAATCCAAATTAGAAGTCCAAAAAGACCGAGCTGAAATGATTTTAGATAATCATTTGACCTATCTGCAGTCAGAATATCAGCTGACATTTGAGAAAGCTTCCCACGACTATCAAGAAACAACCAATATTGAAGACAGCAGAATAAAGGTTGCCTCCTTAAAAGAACAAATTGAAAAACTGGGGCCAGTAAACTTAAATTCAATCGAACAATACGAACAAGTCAGTGAAAGACATACCTTCTTAGCGACACAGCGAGATGATCTGTTAGCAGCGAAAAAACAGTTGTTTGAAACGATGGATGAGATGGATGATGAAGTGCGGACAAGATTCAAAGAAGTATTTGAAGCTATCCGTCAAGAATTCAAAATTGTCTTTCCCAATATGTTTGGCGGCGGTAAAGCTGAATTAGTACTGACAGAACCAACTGATCTGCTGAAAACAGGTATTGAGATTGAAGTACAACCTCCTGGCAAGAAACTGCAAAGTTTAAGTTTGCTTTCCGGAGGAGAACGAGCACTTACAGCCATTGCGCTGCTCTTTTCTATTATCCGTGTCTGTCCTGTTCCGTTTTGTATCTTAGATGAGGTAGAAGCAGCGTTAGATGAAGCAAATGTAAAACGTTTTGGTCGTTACTTAAGCGACTTCCAAGATGACACACAATTTATCGTAGTCACACACCGCAAAGGAACGATGGTCGCAGCAGATGTACTGTACGGAGTGACGATGCAAGAATCCGGTGTATCAAAAATCGTTTCTGTACGGATGGAAGATATCAATGAAGAGGCGAAAATCAACGAAACGAAAGTGTAGGAACGAAAATGATCAAATTAGTAGCAATCGATTTGGATGGTACATTATTAAATGAACAAAAGCTGATTTCAGATGAGAATAAACAAGCATTAGCACAAGCAAAACAGCAAGGGGTCAAGATCGTTCTATGTACAGGACGCCCCTTAGCGGCGATGGCGCATTATCTGCAAGAATTAGGGCTGGTAGATGAGGGTGATTACAGCATCACTTTCAACGGCGGTTTAGTACAAAAAAACGATACTGGTGAAATCATGGAAAAGAAAGTGATGGAAGTATCAGATATCCAACGCTTATACAAATTGGCTCAGCAATTGGATCTGCCACTAGATGTTTTGTCTGACAATGTGGTTTTACAGCTGCCTAGTGCCCCAAGAAAGCAATCCTTGTACAATGTGTTGAATAAGCTGCTGCAATTCCAACCAGCGGATATAAGCGATATTACAGATGAATTTGTGCTTAATAAGGCAGTAATCGCTTATGACCAAGAAGAATTAGATCCTAAAATCAAAGAAATACCAGTAGAATTCCATGAAATGTATGAGATCATCAAAACGAGAAGTATGCTTTTGGAATTTATGCCAAAAGGTGTCACAAAAGCTTATGGTATTTCTTTATTGGCAAAAGATCTTGGTTTGAAACAAGAAGAAATCATGGCAATCGGTGATGAAGAAAATGATTTACCGATGATCCAATACGCTGGTCTAGGCGTAGCGATGGAGAATGCTGTGCCTTTCGTCAAAGAAGCAGCAGATTTTGTGACAGTCAGCAATGAAGAAAATGGCGTAGCCAAAGTGATCCAAAAATTTGTATTAGATTAGGGGGGAGTCAAATGGGATTTTTTGATAAAATCAAGCGTGCTTTTACTGGCGAAGAGAAAACGGAAGAAGTTGAAGTACAGGAGAAGTATGACAAGGGTTTAGAAAAGACGCGTAAAACATTTGGTGAACGGATGAATGAGCTGTTTGCCAATTTTCGAACAGTCGATGAAGACTTTTTTGAAGAATTAGAAGAAACACTTATCGGGGCAGATGTAGGTTTTGAAACAGCGATACGAATCACCGAAGCGTTACGTCAAGAAGTGAAACTCAGAAATGCGAAAAAATCGGCAGAAGTTCAAAATGCGATCATCGAGAAACTTGTGGATCTCTATGAAGCGGAAGGAATCAATGAAGTAAATGAACTAAATATCCAAGAAGACGGACTAACAGTTATTTTGTTTGTCGGCGTCAATGGTGTAGGGAAAACAACAAGTATTGGTAAACTTGCTCATCAGTTCAAAAACGAAGGTAAAAAAGTATTGATGGCAGCAGCAGATACCTTCCGTGCTGGAGCAATCGACCAATTAGTTGTCTGGGGCGAACGCGCTGGTGTTGAAGTTGTTCGTGGCAATGCAGGCGGCGATCCAGCAGCTGTCGTATTCGATGCTTTGGAAAGAGCAAAGACAGAGCAGGCAGATGTTTTATTAGTTGATACTGCAGGCCGACTGCAAAATAAAGTGAACTTGATGAACGAATTAGAAAAAATAAAACGAGTAATCCAGCGGGAATTACCAGAAGCACCCCAAGAAACACTACTTGTATTAGATGCAACAACTGGTCAAAACGCGATGGTTCAAGCAAAACAATTCAAAGAAACAACAGATGTGACCGGTCTTGTTTTGACAAAATTAGATGGTACAGCAAAGGGCGGTATCGTACTTGCTATCCGTAATGAACTGCATTTACCAGTGAAATTGGTCGGGTTGGGTGAAGGCATCGATGACTTGGAGCCGTTTGATCCAAACGATTTTGTCGTTGGATTATTCAAAGGATTACTAAAAGAAGAATAACCCATGTCTAAAAAGCAGGAGCTGTAACAAAAGTTGCAGCTCCTTGTTTGAATGATTGTTTTTAACATAGCTGTGTTTTTGATGCCTTCATTTTTATACTTATTTGTAAGCGGTTCTCAAACAATTTCGTTCTTTTTCTTAGACTTTTTGATTATAATTAGATTCATATGAATTGGAGGTCACTTAATGATGAATTTTAAGCAATTATTATTGCATGTCAATGCGCGCCCTTTTATCGACCAAGCTCGATTTGGTATAGAACGGGAAGGACAGCGGGTTGATCTTGCAGGAAATCTAGCAAAAACCGATCATCCAGCAATCTTTGGCGATCGATCCTATCACCCCTATATCCAAACAGATTTTAGCGAAACACAAACAGAAATGATCACCCCTGTTACCGATTCTATTCCCGAATTATTTCAGTATCTGGCTGCTGTTTATGATGTGACTGCTCGTTCTATACCGAAAGAAGAGATGATCTGGCCATTAAGTATGCCACCTGCCTTACCGGAAAAAGACGAAGAAATCATTATTGCAAAATTAAAAAATTTCGAAGATGTTTTGTATCGACGTTACTTAGCAAAAGAATACGGGAAGCGAAAACAAATGGTGAGCGGTATCCATTTCAATTTTGAATTTGGCGATGAGTTGCTAAGAACATTGTTCAGCCATCAGGAAGAATTTCAAGATTTTTCTGAATTCAAAACAGAACTTTATTTGAAAACAGCGAGAAACTTTATGCGCTATCGCTGGATGATCACTTATTTATTCGGTGCTTCACCGATGAGTGAGAAGAACTATTTTATAAATGAATCACATCCGCAAGAACCTGTTCGCAGTATTCGCAACAGTGCGCTGGGGTATACGAATCATCCAAATGTGAAAGTTTCCTATGCTTCTATGAAACAGTATTTAGCAGATATTGAGCGAATGATCGAAGAAGGGAAACTTTCAGAGGAGAAAGAATTTTATACACCGCTTCGTTTCCGAGGTGGAAAGAAAGTCGCAGATTTAGCAACAACAGGCGTTCGTTATATTGAATTGCGGAATATCGATCTGAATCCTTATGCAAGGCTGGGAATCAATCCAGAACAAGTTCGTTTCTTACAATTATTCCTGATGTATATGCTATGGACAGAAGAAAAAGAAGACAGTGACCAATGGGTGGCAGAAGGTACGACTCGAAATAACAAAGTAGCACTAGAACAACCATCAGATCAAACAGAATTTCATCAAGAAGGTAGAGAAATTCTTGAAGGGATGAAGCAAATGCTGGTTGAATTGGATTGGTTGGATTCTCTTTATTTAGTAGAGGAAGCATTGACTCAAATGGATTATCCTGAACAAACGTTAGCAGCGAAACTCTATCAAGAAGCACAGCTATCGAGTCAGCAAGAAGTTGCTGTGGCATTGGGGCATCAATATTATAAAGAAAGTCATGAACGTCCCTATCAGTTGGCCGGTTTTCGCGAAATGGAACTTTCTACTCAGATATTTATGTTCGATGCCATCCAAAAAGGCGTCCAAGTCAAAGTATTAGATGAGTCGGATCAATTTTTGCGTCTGCAATTCCAAGACCATGTAGAATATGTGAAAAATGCAAACATGACAAGTAAGGACAGCTATATCGTTCCACTTATCATGGAAAACAAAACAGTAACGAAAAAAGTTTTAAAAGAAGCTGGGTTCCGAGTACCAGGAGGCGCAGAATTTTCATCCATGGAAGAAGCCGTAAAAGCTTATCCAAGATTTGCCGATCAGGCATTTGTGATCAAACCTAAGTCCACAAATTACGGATTAGGTATCACGATTTTCAAGGAAGGGGCTGATCTGGAGGATTATCAAGCAGGATTGGCGATTGCTTTTCGTGAAGACAGCTCGGTTTTAGTAGAAGATTTTATGCCGGGAACGGAATATCGTTTCTTTGTAATCGGTGGAGAAGTCCAAGCCATCATGTTGCGAGTCCCTGCTAATGTTATTGGTGACGGTATCCGAACAGTGAAAGAACTTGTTGAAGAAAAAAATAGTGACCCTTTGCGTGGAACGAATCATCGTGCACCGTTGGAATTGATCCAATTAGGCGAATTAGAACAATTGATGTTGAAAGAACAAGGGTTAACGATCGAATCAGTTCCCCAAGCCAATCAAATTGTTTATCTAAGGGAGAACTCAAATATCAGTACGGGCGGTGATTCGATCGATATGACTGATGAATTTTCTGAAGCTTACAAAAAAATCGCCGTTTCTGCGGTAGAAGCACTAGGAGCTAAAATCAGTGGTATTGATTTGATCATACCAGATAAAGAAATCGATCCTACAACCGATAAAAAAGCATACGGGATCATCGAAGCAAATTTCAATCCAGCGATGCATATGCATGTTTATCCTTTTGCAGGAAAAGGCAGAAGATTGACGATGAATGTATTGAAATTGTTATATCCTGAAATATTTTAAACGAAAAAGCTTTTGACAGATTGTCCTATTTGATGTCAATCTGTTCAAAAGCTTTTTTGCATGTAAAAATTTATGTGTTTTTTCGTTTTAAAATAAACGATCCCAGAAGCTTTTTTTCTTTTTTGGTTTTTCTTTTTCAGATGGCGAAGAGTTTTCTTCTGGGTATTTTTTTTCGATATCGATCACAGGTTCATTTACTGCTTCTTTTGCTGTTAAGAGCAATCCGAATTCCTCAGGATTTGCAGTGACGTAATCGTTGACTACAGTAAATCGGCTATTGTTTTTCGTTGCTATCTGGATATATTGGTTTTGGACAGAAAGGGGTAGAGCCCCATTCAAGAGTATGGAAGCATCTGGATGTTTTTTGAGTTCTTTTAAAAAGTTTTCTTTGTTTTTCGGTTGGATCATTTCAGCAACAGTCATACTAAGATAGCAACGTTCCCTGAATGTCCCTAAATATTTATGCTGTTCTTCAGGGTTCACTAAAGGTGTACCATAAAGTCCCTTATCCAAATGGCTTTTTACATCATCTTGTGCCATAAAAAATACCCTCCTTCTTCTCTTTGTCTTTCTTACGATTATAGCATATTCCCAATAATACCTAAAACATATGAAAAAGCGGTTGCTTTTGTTCAACGATTCACTTAAAATAAGAATGAAAATCATTCTCAATTAGAAAGGTGGATTGGATGCGCTACGGACGACTAGTAGCATTATTAGTTATTTTAAGTAGTATTTCATTGTTCATTGGAGTATCAAATGTACAATTGTCAGAATTGCTCCAGTTAAATGGGCAAAGTTTACAAATTTTGCTAGCGACTCGTTTGCCGCGAACGATTTGTTTGATCCTTGTGGGAGCGACTAGTAGTATTTGTGGGTTGATTATGCAACATTTGACCCAAAATAAATTTGTTTCACCAACGACTGCGGGCACGATGGATAGTGCGCGTTTAGGTATTTTAGTGGCCATGATTTTCCTACCTGGTGCATCCTTGATCGTCCGATCCTTGACTGCATTTTGCTTTGCTTTTGCAGGAACATTGCTTTTTTTATCCCTTACGCGATTGTTCCCCCAGAAAAATCAATTGATGCTTCCGTTGATTGGGGTCATGTTAGGGAATATCATTGGTTCAGTTGCTACTTTTTTTGCTTATCAATTCCAGTTGGTACAAAATATGACTTCGTGGCTTCAAGGGAATTTTGCGACTGTGATACGAGGAAATTATGAGTTACTGTATGCTGTTGTTCCATTGCTGCTCTTGGTTTGGCTATTTGCTTACCAATTTACGATTATTGGTCTGGGCGAATCGTTTGCAGTAAATTTGGGAATAGATTACCAGAAGATGCAGTTTTTAGGCATTGGCTTGGTTTCATTGGCTAGTGCAGTCATGTTGATCATGGTGGGAAGCATTCCTTTTATCGGAGTGATTATTCCGAATCTTGTCTCTAGAATATATGGAGATCAAGTGCACAAAACCATTGGCGTAACTGCTTTAGCAGGTAGTTTGTTCTTAGTATTTTGCGATCTTGTCGCTCGTGTGTTGATTTTTCCTTATGAAATACCAGTCAGTGTGATCGTTGGAATCATCGGTGGGGCTATCTTCCTTTGTCTTCTGATAAGGGGGCGACGATATGCTTAAAAAAAAGCCGTCTATTTTTATTGGTATGCTTGTTCTTGTTCTATTTGTTACAGGAGTGTACTTGATGATCCATACATATGGAAACTGGCATTTTTCGTGGGTATTGAGGAGCAAGAAAATTTTTGCATTTATCCTTGTCTCGCTAGCTGTCAGCAGTGCTACGATCAGCTTTCAGACAATTACGCATAACCAGTTTTTGACTCCTTCCGTATTGGGACTTGAGTCGTTATACGTCCTTGTCCAAACGGTCCTTTTCTTCTTTATCGGAGGAGTGACGATGCTTCAGCAGACAGGTACAGGTTTTTTCTTATTGAACGTTGGGCTGATGGTCGGGTTGAGTCTGTTGTTATTTTTCTTTCTTTTGAAAAAAATGAAAGCAAATCTTTTTTTGTTACTGATGTCAGGGATGATTTTAGGCACGCTTTTTGGTAGTGTCAGTACCTTTTTACAAGTCATCATGGATCCAAATGAATATGATTTGCTTCAAGGGAGATTATTTGCAAGTTTTGGCAATATCCAAAGCCAGTATCTTTTGCCTGCTTCTTTGATCATTATCGGCTGCTGGTTCCTGTTATTTCGATATCGACATGTGCTAGACGTTTTCCATCTTGGGAATGAACAAGCTGTAAACCTTGGGATAGACACAGATCGATTTGAATTTTTTATTTTATGTTGTGTCAGTCTTTTGACAGGAACAGCAACGGCTCTTGTAGGTCCAGTTACTTTTTTAGGGTTTATTGTCGCAAATGTCAGTTACCGTATATTTTCTACTTATCGTCATGGTCTGCTATTTATCGGAAGCTTTCTAATAGCTATGCTGTTTCTGACAGGCGGACAGCTCGCAGTAGAGCAGATTTTCGGCTGGAATACAACAGTGAGTGTCGTTGTTGAATTTGTCGGAGGAATTTATTTTGTCACAAAATTGATTCGCGAAAGGAAGAGTATCCTATGATCGATTTACAAAAGGTCAATAAACTGTACCATGGAAAATCAGTGGTCAAAGATGTACAGTTAACGATTCCTGAAAAGAAGTTGACTGCTTTTATCGGTCCAAATGGTGCTGGAAAGTCAACAGTGTTGTCGATGATCAGTCGTTTGATACCAAAAGATACAGGTGAAATCTATTTAGACCATAACGAAGTAAAGGCTTGGAGATCCAATGAATTAGCCAAAAAATTGTCGATCCTGCGACAATCGAATGAAATAAATGTCCAAATCACCGTGAAAGAATTAGTAGAATTTGGACGATTTCCTTATACGAAAGGAAAATTGACGACAAAAGATCAGAAAATCGTTCAGGAATCACTGGAACACCTCGGGCTAGAAGAAATAGCAGATCAATCGATTGACACTCTTTCAGGAGGTCAACTCCAACGTGCGTATATTGCAATGGTGCTAGCGCAAGACACGGATTATATTTTACTGGATGAACCTTTGAACAATCTAGATATGAATTTTGCGGTTCAAATCATGCAGATTTTAAAAAATTTAGTACAAAAAATCGGAAAAACGATTGTTATTGTTCTTCATGATATCAACTTTGCTGCAAGTTATGCAGACGAAATTATTGCAATGAAAGATGGGAAGTTATTCACGCAAGGAACGACCCAAGAAATGATAAAAAAAGATGTATTGGATGAATTGTACGAAATGGACATACGGATTTGTGAGATTGAAGGCCGCAGATTCTGTCTTTATTTCTAAAACTAACATTAGGAGAGAAGAGATGAAAAAATTAGTAGTAGGTATCTTGATTCTAGCATCATTTGGTTTAGCAGCATGTGGAAATAGTAACAACACCAGTCAGGCAGACACAAAGAAAAGCAGTACGCAAGCTGAAACGGCATTAACGATAAAAGACAGTAATGGTGATCAAATCGAGGTGCCAAAGAATTCTGAAAAAGTCGTCGTATTCGATAATGGTTCTTTAGATACGATGGATGCTCTTGGTGTTGGAGATAAGGTAGTTGGAGCAGCTACGAGCAGCCTTCCTGAGTATCTTTCCTCCTATAAAAAAGTGGAATCAGCAGGTGGGATCAAAGAACCAGACTTAGAAAAAATCAATCAACTTCAGCCAGATCTGATCATCATTTCTGGTCGGCAAAGAGATTTTCAAAAAGATCTAAGTCAAATCGCTCCGACCATTTTCCTTTCTTTAGATGCGAAAAAGCCATGGGAATCTTTCCAGCAAAATGTCACTACTTTAGGGGAGATCTTTGGCAAGCAAGAAGAAGCCAAAACTCAATTAGAGGAATTATCCAATGCAATCGATCAGACGAAAAAGAAAGCAGAAGCGTCTGACAAAAAAGCACTAGTCACACTTGTGAATGAAGGGCAATTATCAGCCTATGGATCAGGTTCTAGATTTGGTTTCATCCATGATTTATTTGGCTTTGAACAAGCGGATGATCAAATCGAAGCATCCACTCACGGTCAAAGTGTTTCTTATGAATATGTGCTAGAAAAAAATCCGGATATCTTATTTGTGGTAGACCGAACAAAAGCTATCGGTGGAGACGATAGCAAAGATGATATTTCTGCCAATGAACTGGTAGCACAAACGAATGCTGGTAAAAATCAGCAGATCATCTCCCTTGAACCAGATGTCTGGTATTTAAGTGGGGGCGGTTTAGAATCAATGAAACTGATGATTGAAGATGTGGATCAAGCATTTAAGTAGAATCAATAATAATCGAAAAAATTGAACCGACCTCTAAAAGTTAGATTTTCCAGCTAATTTTTAGAGGTCGATTTTTATGTGTTTGGGCAATCTTTTTTCTTTAATACTAAGGTCAGAGCGCTGATTTCATAACCTCTATTCACGCATGTGTCTCAGCAAGCGGTTGATAGTTGATGATCTGCATTTTTCGATAAAAATCGGCGGGAAGCTTACTCCAACGTTTTAATAATTGATAGAAATAACTTTCTTCTGCTTTGATCTTATACTCGCTTAATATCAATCCAAAACTATTCGTTTGTTTTGCAGCTAATTTTTTATAGATATCCAATGCTTTTGTTTTATCTTCATTGACAAAAAGTGTTTTTACTTCAATATAAGAACCCTCGATGTTTTGTGTTTCTTCGATAAAATAGATACTTTTTATATATTCTTTCATAGTGATTCCTCCAAAGAAGTCTTTTTATTTGATAAGTTTACTTTACCGAAGAGTTGTTAATAATCCGTGAACAAAAAGTTATTCTTTTTCCAATAGTTATTAAGGGATGTTTATTTTTTAGAATATATTTTGTTATTTAAGGAATGGATAAGGTTGGACAAATAACAGGTTGCTTTTTGGGGCCTGCTTCGCTATAGTAGAGAAAAAATAACGAAAGAAGCGGATTTAGATGGGAGAAGAAATTAAAACAGACCTTGTACTGGCAGAAAATCAATGGATAGAAACAGAACGACTTATTTTACGACCCGTCACTTTAGCAGATACAGAGGATGTATATGAATATGCAAGTGATGAGGTAACGACACGGTTCCTCTTTCCCGCAAACCAATCATTAGCTGAAACAAGAGCAAATATTGCTACATCCTTTATAAAGGACCCTTTAGGAAAATATGGTATAGAACTAAAAAAATCAGGTAAACTGATCGGAACGACAGATATCCGTGTGAATGACCATAATGGGACTGCCGAAATTGGTTATGCGCTAAATTCTGCCTATTGGGGTAATGGCTATATGCCTGAAGCTACCGCTGCTTTGCTGAAACTAGGTTTCGAACAATTAGATCTTGTAAGGATCTTTGCTACCCATGACGTGAGAAATTCCAATTCGGGACGGGTAATGGAGAAGTTACATATGAAAAAAGAAGGATTGATCTCAGATGCTGAGCGAAGAAATGGTGAAGTGGTTTCTTTAGTGATAAGAGGAATCACAAGGTCCGAATGGTTGGCTCTCCAACAAACAGAAAACAGCTAAAACCAGACAAATTAGTTGCATCTGATGAATAAAGTGATTATTCTATGACGTGAGGTGATACAGATGAAATTAGAAGTGACAAAAGAAGCACAAGAAGTATTGAAAAATAAATTAGAAGCAGATGATCAACTGTTATTAGATATCGAAAACGGCGACGGTCCATTTGCAGAAAGCCAAGTCAGTTGCCAATTAGACACGGCATTTCGATTGATCATTGTCAAAAAAGATACACAAACAGATCTAAGTCTTTATTCTGTAGTGGCTGATACACCAGTTGGACCAATCAAAATCAAAGACAGTGCAATACTTTACATGGATGATCCATCAACACTTGCTTTAGAACCAACTTATAATAGTTTACAATTAAAAGGACCCAGCGGCTTGAGAAAAGGCAACTTGCAAGTTGTTCGAAAAGACTAGAGGGATAAAATGGGAAAATTGGCGATCATCAGCGACTTACATGTGGACATCAATAAATTCGGCGAATCAGAGCTGAGGCAGCTTTGGCAAGTTTTGCAAAAGCACAAGATCACTCGGCTTCATCTAGCCGGAGATACGGCCAATAAAGTAGATCGTTGCCTAGCTGTTGTCGAATTTTTCGTCAATAAAGGATTATCTACGACCTTTCATTTCGGCAATCACGAGTTGGCAGATGTGCCCAATGAACAGATGATGGACCATTTTCCAGACCCACATTTTTTAAATGAACGGTATATTGCTTTAAATGAGCAGACCGTTCTTTTAGGGATGAATGGCTGGTACGACTATCAGTTTTCTGAATTGAAAGATTACGATGCAATCGTACGAATGAAACGTTTGTATTGGTATGATCGATTCATCCAGCGTGGGAAAACAGATCTCGAGGTCAATGCAGAAATGCTTGCAGCTGCAAAAAATTTGCTAGACCAGTTGGAAGCAAAAAAACTTGAGGTTATTCTATCCACTCATTTCGTTCCTAAACGAGCATTTATCGTGTATCAATCTGCTCCTTATGAGCGTTGGAACAAATTAAATGCGTTTTTAGGATCAGAATCATTCGGAAAATTACTAGACCATTACTCAAATATCAAACAAGTAGTTTTTGGTCATACGCATCGGCGGTTCGAAGATCAGTTGATCCATGGAGCAATTTATAGTTGTCGACCATTCGGTTATTATTATGAATGGCAACTGACTCGTGATTTTGTTTTGAAAGAACAGTTGTTAGACAGCTATGATCCTATGAAATTACGTGTACTCTTGCGTGCCCATCACCCAGCTTTTCATGCCTATCAAACACAACATTTGCAAGAAGAATTTGAACAAGCGATGACGATCATTTCGTATTGAAAGAAACAGTTACACCTGTGTATGATTGATCGATAAACCATTCTAGAAAAACAAAAAAACTTGGTACACGAATGTTGTACCAAGTTTTTTTGTTTTTCTATATCTATGGCATCATGAGAGAAAGCAATAGTGGAAAACTCATTCTATTCAAGATAAATCAAGTCGTACCTTAGAAGATAATATAGGGATCTTCTTTCCAAATATTTCTTGATCTTCCGCAGTAATCATTGAGTCAGTGATTAGGTAGTCAGCGTCTTTTAAAGAATAAAAACTGTAAAAATCTTTTTTATTTATTTTGTGGTGATCAGCAACAATAAATCTCTGTTCAGCAATATTCAACGCACATTTTTGAGTTAATCCTTCGTCTTCATTTGAAGTATAGATAGCAGATGTATCTAATCCATTTACTCCGATAAAGCTTTTCATCACATGGATTCCTGAAATAAAATCATTTGCAATCGTCCCCACAAATGCACCAGTTTTACTCCGATAAGAACCGCCAATCAAAATCAATTCAAATCTTGAATCATGTTTGAATTTGTCGAATACATGTATGGAATTCGTGATAATCTTGGCATGGTTCACGGTTAAAAACTCATAGACCAGTTCGATGGTTGTACCTGCACCCAAAAAAACAGTCTCGTCTTCGAATATATTCTCAGCAATGATCTTTGCAATCTCCAATTTTTCATTGAGATGGATATGTTGTTTTTCTCGATGGCTTAGCTCAGTAAGTATATCGTTCTTATTGTCTTCAATAATTCTTGCACCGCCATGTACACGAATGATCAGTCCTTTATCTTCTAATTCTTGAAAGTCTCTGCGAACAGTCATGTCAGTTATTTTAAGTTCATTGACGATGTCTCTTACTTTTAAGAATTTATATTGGCTCAATAAATCCATCAAATACTTTTGACGTTCTTCTTTTATCATTTTTTTCTTGCCCCTCGTTCAAGTCCTTCTTTTATGTCCGAATTAAACATATTATATTTTGAAAATAAAGTCAATTTTAAACAGTAAATCTGCTATTGACAGGAATGGATTCTTCTTTTATGATATGTTTGGAAGAAACAAAAACAAACAAAAATAAACAAAAAGGAGAAGTCGATGAATAAAGAAGAAGCAGCAATGATTGGATTTGAAGTAGTTGCATTTGCAGGAGAAGCACGATCCAAATTAATGGAAGCGCTTGAAGAAGCGGAAAAGAAAAATTTTGAGCAAGCAGAGCGGCTAGTAGAAGAAGCTCATACCAGTTTGATGCAGGCACATAAATCTCAAACACAAATGTTAGCAGCTGAAGCAAACGGTGAATCAGTCGAAATCGGTTTTATCATGGTCCATGCACAAGATCACTTAATGACGACGATGTTATTGAAAGATACGATCAGACATTTATTCAATATCTACAAAAAAGCGTAAGGGGGCAGAAGCAGTATGAAACAGCTGATACAAACAATCGAAAAGATGAAACCTCATTTTGAAAAGATTTCGAATAATCCTTACTTGAGAGCGATTAGAGATGGCTTTATCAGCCTTATACCAGTGATTCTTTTTTCAAGTTTCTTTTTGTTAGCTGCTTATGTTCCAAATGCTTTCGGTTTCCATTGGGATACATCAATCGAAACGATTCTAATGAAGGCTTACAACGGATCAATGGGTATTCTAGGTTTGCTTATGGCAGTTACTGTGACAAAAAGTTTGACGGAGACTTTTAATAATAAACTACCTAAAACCAATCAAATCAATCCTACTTCAACGATAATCGCAGCATTTATTGGATTTGTGATTATTGGCGTGGATGCGATTGAAGGCGGTTTCTCTTCTGATTTTATGGGAACAAAAGGATTGTTGACAGCTTTTGTAGTCGGATTTATTGTCCCAAACGTCTATCGTTTCTGTGTCAAAAACAATATCACTGTAAAAATGCCTGAAGAAGTTCCAGGGAATATTTCGCAGACATTCAAAGATCTTATCCCAATCACGTTAGCAACTGTCTTTTTTTGGTTATTCGACTTAGGGTTCAGGCATTTAGCAGGAACAGGATTCTCAGAAAAGATTATTGAATTGTTCCAGCCAATTTTTAGTGCTGCAGATGGATATTTAGGACTGGCATTGATTTTTGGGGCAATGGCTTTTTTCTGGTTTGTCGGTATCCACGGACCTTCTATCGTAGAACCTGCAGTTGCGGCAATCTATATTACAAATGTTGAAGCGAATCTTCAGCTCTATCAAAGTGGTGAACATGCACCACGGATTCTTTCTCAAGGGATCCAATATTTTGTCGCTACTTTAGGTGGTACAGGGGCTACGCTTATCCTAACATTCATGTTTGCTTTTTTGGCAAAGTCGAAGCAAATGAAAACGATTGGTCGTGCTTCTGCTATCCCTGTGTTATTTGGTGTGAATGAACCGATCCTGTTTGGTGCACCAGTTGTTTTGAACCCGATTTTCTTTATTCCTTTTGTGACTGCGCCAATCTTAAATGTGTGGATTTTTAAGTTTTTCGTTGATACTTTAGGGATGGATGGATTTATTTATAATTTGCCATGGACAACGCCTGGACCAATTGGTTTGATTTTAGGAACAGGATTTGCTGGATTAGCAGTTTTATTAGTCATACTATTACTGATCGTTGATTTTTTAATATATTTTCCATTTTTCAAAGCATATGACAATGAATTAGTGGCAAAAGAAACCCTTGAGGAAGTAAAGGCTGAACCGATTTTTACAGAAGAACCTCCTATAGCTGAACAAGTGACTACAGGGTTAATGGAAGAAGGTGGTCAAAAAAATGTATTGGTTCTATGTGCAAATGGTGCAACAAGTTCTATGTTGGCTAATGCAATCAAAAAAGGTGCTAAAGCTCGAGCTATCGATATTGAATCTACAGCAATGGCTTATGGGCAACACAAAGATTTAATCAATGAATTTGATTTGATCGTTTTAGCTCCACAAATGGCTTCAATGTTTAAAGAATTGGAAGAAGATGTAAAAAATTACAAAACAAAAGCTGTTTCTACTAGTGGAGCGGAGTATGTGGCTTTAGCGAAAGCGCCGAATCAAGCAGTAGATTTTGTTTTTAAGAATTTAATTTAAGGAGGTAAAGAATGAATAAGTTTCCGGAGCATTTTGTTTTTGGCGCTGCGACAGCTGCTTTTCAAGCAGAAGGTGCACTATTAGAAGGAAATCGAGGGAAGAATTATTGGGATGATTATTTAAAAGAGCAAGGTATGTTTGATCCAAGTCTAGCAAGTGATTTTTATCATAAATACCCAGAAGATCTAGAATTATGCCGTACATTCGGTATCAATGGTCTTCGTATTTCTATTGCTTGGTCACGGATATTTCCTTCAGGTGTCGGAAAATTTGATCCATCCGGTGTCCAGTTTTATCACAAATTGATTGATGAATGTATAGCTAATGGAGTGGAACCCTTTGTTACCTTGCATCACTTTGACACCCCTTTATCTTTGTTCGAAAAGGGCGATTGGCTTTCTCAAAAAACGATTATTGCTTATGTTGATTTTGCGGAGTTTTGTTTCAAAGAATATGGGAACAAAGTAAATTATTGGATCACGTTCAATGAGCCTTGGTCTGTAGTAGCTGGTCAATACATTATTGGTCATTTTCCACCGAATATAAAATACGATCTTCCAAAAGCAATCCAAGCTATGCATAACATGATGGTTGCTCATGCAAAAGTAGTTGAAAAGTATAAAAAGGCGGAGTACCTAGGAGAAATCGGTATTGTCCACATCTTGGAATCAAAATATGGTATCACTAATCATCTTGAAGATACACGTTCTGCAAGAAAAGAACATATTTTAGCAAATCAATTTTTATTAGACGCTACTTATAGGGGACATTACGCTGAAGATACTTTGGAGAACATTGAAGAAATTCTTCGCGAAAATGAAGGAGTGTTGAAGACTACACGTGAAGAATTTGAGATATTAGCTTATGCAGCTGATCAAATTGATTTTATTGGAATCAATTATTATGCTAGCCATTTCGTAAAAGCTTATATTGGTGAATCTACTATCCATCACAACGGTACGGGAGAAAAAGGAAGTAGTCGTTTTGCATTGAAAGGGGTTGGAGAAAGAGTCAATAACCCTGAAGTTCCAACAACAGACTGGGATTGGCCAATTTATCCGCAAGGGCTAGAGGATATGTTGGTCTTTATCAAGGAACGGTATCCAAACTATAAAAAAATCTATGTAACAGAAAATGGAATGGGCGAAAAAGATGTGTTATGTGACAAGCAAGTGCAAGATGATTCTCGAATCGCTTATATTTTCGTACACTTGAAAGCCATTTTAAAAGCTATTGAGCGCGGGGTAAATGTAGAAGGTTACTTTGTATGGTCATTGATGGACGTGTTTTCATGGACAAATGGCTATAAGAAACGCTATGGTTTATTTTATGTCGATTTTAAAAATCAAAATCGATATGCGAAAAAAAGTGCCTATTGGTATAAGAAAATCAGCAACAGCAAATTGCTTGAATAAGGAAGAGAGGTAAGAAGATGCGTATAGTAATCGGTTCGGATAAAGATGGAATGCAACTGAAAGAAGTGATCAAGAAAGATCTAATCGAAAAAGGATTTATGATAGCAGATAAAAGTGAGACACCTTCTGAAGATTTTGTAGCATCTGCTTTAGCCGTCGCGAATGATCTAATGAATAATGAAGGAAGTTTAGGTATTACAGTAGACAGTTACGGAGTAGGAAGCTTCATCTCAGCAACAAAAGTCAAAGGGATGATTGCAGCAGTAGTTTCAGACGAACGTAGCGCTTATATGACTAGAGAGCACAATAATTCTCGCATGATTGCTCTTGGGTCGAAGATCGTAGGAGAAGAGTTAGCGTTATCAATCGTAAAGGAATTTTTACAAGCAACTTACGCAGGTGGTAGACATCAAGTTCGTGTAGATATGTTGAATAAAATGGCATAAAAAAGGAGAAAGTATGAAAATCGCAATTGGTTGTGACCACATCGTCACAGATACTAAAATGGCTCTATCAGATTTTTTGAAAGCAAAAGGACATGAAGTATTAGACATGGGAACCTATGATTTCACACGGACTCATTATCCTATTTATGGAAAAAAAGTAGGAGAAGCAGTAGTGATGGGAAAAGCAGATCTAGGGGTCTGTTTATGTGGGACCGGGGTAGGAATCAATAATGCAGTAAACAAAGTTCCAGGTATTCGGAGCGCATTAGTGCGTGATATGACAACAGCTATCTATGCAAAAGAACAATTGGATGCAAATGTGATCGGGTTTGGCGCTCGGATTACTGGAGAATTTTTGATTTGTGATATTCTTGATGCTTTCATTCAGGCAAAATATCAAGAAACGGATGAGAACCAGCAACTGATTGCTAAAATCAAACAAATCGAAAAAGCTAATGAGTATCAAATTGATCCGAATTTTTTTGATGAATTTATCGAAAAATGGAATCGCGATGAATACCAAGATTGTGAGGCTAATCAATGATTCTAACGATTACGATGAATCCTTCAATCGATGTTTCTTATCCATTAACAGAATTTAGTTTAGATGCAGTCAATCGTGTGAAAAATGTGAAAAAAACAGTCGGTGGGAAAGGATTGAATGTCACACGCATTTTGAAACAATTAGATGCAGAAGTGATGGCGAGTGGATTAATTGGTGGGGTTTTAGGGGAAGAAATCAAAGAGAGGTTAACACAAGATAATATCCTTCATGAATTTTTGTCCATCAAAAGCGAAACACGAAATTGCATCGCTATTTTACATGAAGGTCAGCAGACGGAAATCTTAGAAAGTGGACCAATTGTTTCTACACAAGAGGCTTCTGACTTTCTCAATCATTTAGGAAAATTGGCAGTAAAAGCTGATGTTATTTGTTTTTCTGGTAGTTTGCCTCAAGGACTTCCGATAGATTTTTACCAGCAAATGATACAAGTCTGCAGACCCAAGCCGGTCATGTTAGATTGTTCTGGCGAAGCATTGATGACAGTACTTAAAGGAGAGTCTAAACCGTATTTGATTAAGCCAAACATACAAGAACTAGCGGAGTTATTAGATCAGCCTATCACTACAGATGTGAAGCAACTGAAAGTAGCTTTATCGGATCCGTTATTTGCTGGTATTGACTGGGTTGTAGTCTCGATGGGTAGAAAAGGTGCATTTGCTAAACATTCGAATCGATTCTATCATGTGATGATTCCTTCAATCAAAGCCGTAAACCCTGTAGGTTCTGGTGATGCAATGTTAGCTGGTTTAGCGGTTGCTATTGAAAAAGAAAAATCAGTTGATGTGGTGCTGAAGCAAGGAAATGCTCTGGGAATACTAAATGCACAAGAAGAAACCACGGGTTATATTGAGTTAGTAAATTATCATACATTAATTAAGCAGATACAAATAAAAGAAGTCTAGGAGGATATCAATTTGAATGAAGAAAAACGACGATTTATCAATCGCTTATGTAGTAGCGAGGGGATAATTGGTGCTTTAGCAATCGACCAACGTGGTGCATTGAAGAAAATGATTGCTCAATTCAAGGGAAGTGAAGCAGAAGACACAGAGATTGTAGAATTTAAGAAAATCGTTGCCTCTGAATTAACGGAATATGCATCATCTATTTTATTAGATCCAGACTACGGGCTACCTGCTGCTGATGTAAAGAACGAAAATTCAGGATTATTGTTAGCTTATGAGAAAACCGGCTATGATACCTCCACTCCTGGACGCCTCCCAGATTTGTTAGCTTCTTGGTCAGTCAAGCGCTTGAAAGAAGCTGGTGCGGATGCATGTAAAACCCTGCTATATTATGATATTGATGAATCTGAAGAAATCAATCATCAAAAGCACGCCTTTATTGAACGAATTGGTTTGGAGTGCCAAGCAGAGAAGTTACCATTCTTTCTAGAATTGCTGTCTTATGATGCAACCATTCCTGATTCAACATCGAAAAAATATGCACGCGAAAAACCCCATAAAGTGATTGAAATGATGAAAGAATTCTCTAAAACACGTTACGGGGTGGATGCACTAAAAGTAGAAGTGCCAGTCAATATGAAATATGTCGAAGGGTATGGGATAGATGAAGCTATTTATACAAAATCAGAAGCAGCAGCTTTTTTCAAAGAACAAGCTGAATCTACTCCTCTGCCTTACGTTTTTTTGAGTGCTGGTGTAACCTCTGGATTGTTCCAAGAAACCTTACATTTTGCAAAACATGCCGGTTCTACTTTCAACGGTGTTCTTTGTGGTCGTGCCACTTGGGCTGATGGAATCAAACATTATGTCCTTGATGGAAAAGAGGCAGCAATTGAATGGATGAATACACAAGGACGAGCAAATATCGAAAGCTTAAATACCGTATTGAAGGAAACCGCGACACCTATTGATTTTAATAGGTTCTAATATTTTTTCTGTTATTACTACGGGAGCGATGGAATATCATCAACGACAAAGAAAATCCCTGTTAATTATAAGGATAAGTAAGAGCAGTAGATCCATTTATTGTGGATATGCTGCTTTTTTGCTGTGAAGAATAGTCAGCGAATGTTTATTTGATCGATCGATTCATAACATAGGGAGTACTAGATGCAAGCGTTTATTCTTTTTTTATCTGATACTGTCAAAAAATAATATAATATGTATTTTTTATTTACTTATAATAACTATTGATTGCAGTCTTGACAGTCAAGTCATATTTGATGGATGGGGGTGTGAGATGTACAAATGATTTTAAAGACTATGACAGCTACAGTTCTAATTTTAATTGCATCAAGCGGCAATAGAAAAATAAGAATCAAAACGGACTGATAATCATCTAACAACTAATCGACATATATGAGCAGATACGGAACGATATTCTTCTCTCTCATAAGTTCCGTAAAGCAAACATGTGCTATGGATCGATTGTATATTTATTAAAAAAAGAAAGAGGAATGGCAATGATGAAAAAAGAAACTATATTAGTGGCAACGATGTTATTCAGTATGGCAGTAAGTACGACTTTCGTCTCTGCAGCTGAAGTATACCCAAAGGAATATAACACAGACGGAACAATCACATTTGAAGCAGGAGATGAGGGAATAACTCCTCCAGTTGATCCGGAAGATCCTGATCCCAACGTCCCTGTCGATCCAGTAGACCCTCCAAGTCCTGGAACAGGAGGAGCATTATCGATTGACTATGGATCAAAATTCAAATTTGGGACTCAAAAAATTTCTACTGCAGATAAAACGTATTATGCATCTGCTGATGAAATGACTGATGGTTCTAAAAAACCGACATATGTCCAAGTGACAGATAAAAGAGGAACACTATCTGGGTGGAAATTAAGTGTAGCCCAACCAGAACAATTTAAAACTGCCAGTGGGGACGAACTAGTTGGAGCACAGCTGAAGTTTACGAAAGGGCAAGCTGTTTCTTTGGTTGATCCAACATATACACCTGAAACGGTCAATTCTGAATTAACGCTGACACCAGGAGGAAATAATACGTTAGCAATCAATGCTAAATCAGGAACAGGTGTGGGGACTTGGGTCTATCGATTTGGTGCGAATGAAAATGAAAATAAAGATGCGGTACAGCTTTCGGTACCTGGTACATCTGTCAAGTTAGCGCAACAATATTCTACTAAATTAATTTGGACATTAGAAGATACACCCAATAACTAGTTTACTTACAAGAACAGTTGAAAATAAGCATGCAATCAAACGGTTTTGTGAAGACAATCTAAACAAAGGTTGGTAAAGGCCAAGCTATATTAGTTTGGACAGGAACAGTTCATCTGGGAATTCAACAATCAGGAGGAAAAGATATAGTGAAAAAGAGAAGGATCGTGCTCATTTTAAGCAGTCTATTAGCGACTAATATCTTTCCGATTATAGGGTATTCTTTGGAATCGAATCAGTTGGTCAGTGATAATAGAAGAGTCGAAGAAAGCAAAGAGACTTCGACACTCGATCGTTTAACAGAATCCAGCCAGATCCAAGAGAGCAGTGAGAATTCAAGTACTACTGACAGTAAAGAGACCACTGACAAAGAAGAATCTGAAGAGTTAATCAAACAGCCATTGGAGAATGTCCCGACTTATCGAGTGGGGCTGCCTGATGATCCCAATATTATTTCTATTGATAAGATTTTTCAACAACCTATCGGTACCAGCACGTCCATATTGGAAAACGGAAAGCTATTGCAACTGAATCCAGCAGAGAGGTCTCAAAGAGGAGCTATTTGGTCAAACAATAAAATCGATTTACGCTCAGATTTTACATTTAAATGTTATTTATATTTAGGAAATCAACGAGATAAAGCAGGAGATGGTATGACTTTTACATTGACTGGTGATTCTAGAATGGCTAATGATCCCAGTCAAGTTATCGGTTCCCCAGGTATGGGAATTGGTTCTTATTCGACTCGATCAGGACAGCCTTATGTCGCAAATGCACTCTCGATTGAGTTCGACACATATAAAAATAGTGGTTCTTCTGATCGAATGGATCGTGAAATAACTGCCGATAATAAGGGACATGGGCATGTCGCCTTTGTCACTCCTAAACCAAATAACAACAATTATTCCGGAGAGCATACTGGCGTAACAGTAGCACCTACCTTTCTCTCTGATGGTACATGGCGTACATTAATCATTCAATGGGACGCGTCTCAAAGAAGTCTCACCTATGATCTGGAAGGTGTCGGACGCTCTTCTCACATTGTACCTGATCTCATCAGTCAATTCGGTTCTACACAAGTAAATTGGGGATTTACTTCTTCAACAGGTACATTTTTTCAAGAAAACGCTATTGCTATGACGCAACTTCCATCTAATGTGTCATCAACAGCTGATGTAAAAGTCAATGATAGTGATTATGGGGCCATCGCTGAAGTTGAAAGAAACGATAAGATAACTATCAGAAATACATTGAAAGTTACTGGGAATTTTCTTGAAGATAAGAAATTGGAGACTAGTATAGACCTAGCACAAGAATTAAATATTCCTGAGCGTATCTTGATCAACGGAAATCAAGTTGATACCAAAGATATCCTGATAACAGGAAACCGAGTCACACTCAATCTAGGAGATTATTTTGTTCTTGGAGATACATTGATTATTGAGTTGGAAACAGATTTGCGAGAAGCCATTCCCGAAAAGGTACTCACTATGCACTTTGAATATCTTGAGGATGCAAAGTTAATTGAGCAGTCAAATGATATAAATCTGACGATTGCGAAGCTGAAGGAAATAGATGTCCATGTTTACTATAAAGAGAAAGAGAGTCAAAATGATCTCGCAGAAATGAAAACAATCACTGGAAAAATCGGAGAGAATTATAAAGAATTTCCTATTGATATTGAGGGATATGTTTTTGACTCTGATTCAGCGAATACAGAAGGTGTCTTTTTCGAAAATACAGCGGATATCTATTTTTATTACAGAAAAGGAAAGCTTTATCTTTCAGCGGCTCCTCAGTATGTTGATTTTGGGCAACACAAAATATCCAATAAACCATTAAGTGTATTTGGCAGTTCTCAGGTGGATTGAAAATCATGGATGAACGGGCTTCTGGAGGTTGGACATTACAACTGAAACAAGAAAAAGTTCTTACAAATGGAACGTTTGAACTCCCGGAAGCTCTTTCGTTTGTTACTTCTGAAGAGACAACGGTTATAGGGTCATCTGCTGTTACGATTTTTGAAAGTGACCAAAAAGGCGAAAGTGATTTGTCTGCTATTTTAGATTCTACATCTCAACATGGAATCAGAATAGATATTCCTGTAGAAAATCAAAGGATTGGAACATTTGAGGGGAAACTATCCTGGATTCTTGCAGATGTTCCAGAAAATTAATAAAAAGAGAAGATGAGGACAAAAGCATGGTGCACCAAGGACAACAGGAACCATAAATACTTATTTCCTGCACAGCTTAAAATGGCAGAGACACGCTTTTGTTCCCATCTTTTCTTACATATGATGAAAGGAGCGATTTACTTGAAACCAAAACAGCAATTATTTGTAACACTCCTAGTTATTATAGGGACACTTTTTAACCATTTACCAGTGACAGCTAGTGCATTCAATTTTTCGGTGACGCCAATAACTTCGGAGAATCAAATCGATAAAAGAAAAACTTATTTCGATCTCCAACTTGTTCCAGATCAGGAAGTAGAATTAAAAGCAGAATTGAGAAATGATACGGAAAAAGAAGTGAAAATCGACATTTCTGTGAATAGCGCAACGACTAATTCAAACGTGATGGTTGAATATGGAAAAAATGAGATTGAAAAAGACGAAAGTCTAATCTTTGATCTGATCGACTATGTGAGTTATCCAGAGACAGTGACACTGGAACCTAAAAGCGTTCAAACCGTGGTTTTTCATGCTAAGATGCCAAAAGATCGATTCGATGGTGTATTGGCCGGTGGGATCACATTCAAAGAAATTGTGACGGAAAAGGATCAAACAGAAAACAAGGATCAAAGCTTATCGATTGAGAATGAATACGCCTATACTGTTGCCTTGTTAATGCGACAGACACTGAATAAAGTTGCTCCTAACTTAGTTCTCCATGAAGTTAAACCTGATCAAATCAATGCAAGAAATGTCATTTTAGCAAACGTTCAAAATGATCAAAAAACCTATATCAATCAGGTAGTTATTGAAACAAAAATTACAAAAAAAGGGCATTCTGAAGTTTTATATCAGGAGGAAAAAGAAGGATTGCAGATTGCGCCGAATACAAACTTTTCTTTTCCAACAGCTTTGAATGGTCAGCCACTAACTCCAGGCGAATATCATCTCACAATGACCATTCTAGGAAATGAAAATGAAAACGGAAAATTCTCAAGAAAAAAAGAAAATACCATCATCAACTATACCGACCAATGGATATTTGAAAAAGCGTTTATGATAGACGAGAAAGAAGCCAAGGAATTGAATACGAAGGATGTGACGATTAAAAAGGCCAATAATTGGATCTACATCTTAGAAGCGCTGATTTTCTTGTTGTTCGTTTTAATACTTATCCTTTGGTTTATTTTGAGAAAGAAAGAAGAGAAAGAAAAGTAAGATCAAAATAATAAATATTTTCCTTATTGCGTGATATTTACGTTCTTTTTCGATAGTATAAAACGCTTTTGTATTAGCGTAGATGCCTATAAGTAAATGATATAATCATTATAATAGGTCTAACAGCAAGAATGGTCAATAAACGGATCCTCCAGTTTGTGTAGCGTACAGTTGGGACGATGTAGGAAATACGAATAAGAAGGGATAGTAGCAGTGAAGGAATGGAAACAGCAATATACGTAGAAAGAGCTGATCGCTAATGAATTATGAGTTTTTTTTAAGCAAGGAAGATTATAGAAGTTATTCATTACTTAAATATTTAGAAGCAAGCTCAAATTTATCAGAATCAATCTCGGATATTCAAGAGAAACTATCGTTATCGACATTTCTCTTGAAAAAAACTATCGATAAGCTAAAACATGATTTACAAATGTTCGATTTAGAGAAAAACTTTCGTCTAACTGTTAGTGAATTGGTGATATGTTTGGAAATCAATGGTAAAAGTTCTAGTAATGCCCTATTATCTCGCTATATAACAGATTCTTTATCCATGAAAATGGTATTGGCTTTCTTTCAGGAAAAATATATCTCAATAGAAAATTTTGCTGAACAGCATCATGTGAGTTATTCTGTGGCTTATAAAGTATTGCAAGGGCTGAAAAGAAATCTAAAAAAGTATCAAATTTTTTTTGAGAAGAGAAAGTTGACAGGAAATCCTAAAAACATCCGCCTTTTTTTATATAATCTTTTTAACTCAACAGAAATAAGTGTTGAAAAGTTGTATTCGCTACCTATAATTATAAAAACAGAAAAAATGGTAAAAAATTTAAATCGGTATTATCCTCTTTCCGCTTATGAAAAAAAGAAATTATTCCACTTTTTAGCAATCAATCTATTGTCTGAACAAGAAGATTCTTTAGATATTGCCAACAATCAGCCGCTGTTTTTCTCAGATATAGGATTTTTCTATCTAAAAGGAGTACTGGAGACAGAATCAGTTGTTTTTATCTGTAAGACACTCTCGTGGCTTTATCTCCATGATAAGTTAGATCAAAAGTATTTGAGGAAAAAAGAAGATGAAACAATCGAATGGTTGAATGAGCGGTTCATTGAAAGTTTTGAAAAACGGTTTAAACGGTTACCGAAAGAAACGAGAAAATCGATCCAAAACGAGTTAACCAAATACATTTTAAACTTTTGCATTATACCCTTAATAAATCGGATGAATTTCCACTAGATATTTCTTTTTTTAATCAAAACTATCCTACATTTTATTGCTATCTGTTAGAGTATATGAATGATCTAATGTCAAAACACAAAGAGTTGCTTCAAGATAAATTTTTTCTTTTTTTCAGTTATTTATTGTTATTGATCAATCACATACCCGTTCAACTGGTTTCTGAGCCAGTAAAAATCATCATCGATTTTTCTTATGGTGCTGCTTATAATCGATTTATCAAGAAAAATTTAAGTTTGTATATTAATCTGAATACGGAAGTGATAGAGGCTGGAAAGTCTGATTTTCCGGATGTTATAATCACGAATAGAAACAATTTATATGAAGAAAGTGTGTCTCAAGTAGTAGTTTGGCTTGATCCGCCAAGAGCAGTAGACTGGGGGAACCTTACAAAGATTTTGTTGACTATCCAAGAAGAGAAATACAAAGACAGCAAAATTGACAAGCAAATAGACGATTTTCCTGAAGAAATCATCGACAGGATCGAATAGAGAATTTCTTTTAGAAAGTCCGTCTGCTTTTTCTAAAAATAAAAAAACTTGGTACGCAATCGCTGTACCAAGTTTTTTTATTTAGCTTTTAATTAAGCCATAAATAATAATTTATATAAGAATACTGCTACGACACCAGCACAGATAGGTGCAACAACGGGTACCCATGCATATCCCCATTGAGAAGAACCTTTATGTTTCAATGGAAGTAGTGCGTGTACAAGACGTGGTGCAAAGTCACGAGCTGGGTTCAGGCCAGGACCTGTAGGACCACCAAGTGAAGCAACTAATGTCCATACAAGGAAACCAAGTGCTAAGTGAGCTGTACCAAGGTTATCTTGGAAGAATGGTGCTTTTGTAATACCTAAAGCTCCAAAGAATAAAACGAATGAACCAAAGAATTCATTGACGAAACCATTGAATTTAGAACCAACACTGTTGATTGTTGAGAATGTACCTAACACATGGTTTACATCTTCTGTTTGGTCGTAGTAAGGTTTGTAACAAGCCACTACGATCAATTGTCCGATCGCTGCACCAATCAATTGTGCAATGATATAAGGAACAACTTCAGCCCAAGGGAACAATCCGTTAGACGCTAAGGCGATCGTAAATGCTGGGTTGATGTGGTTACCGCTGATTCCGCCAAAGATCATTGCCGGCATCATAACCCCAAATCCATATCCGACAGCAATCAGCATCCAGTCGCTGCCATATCCTTTTGTACCTTTTAAATCTACGTTTGCTACAGCACCGTTACCTAGCACGATTAGTAATGCTGTACCAATCATTTCCGCCGCAAGACGGGTCATTAGTGAGTAATCCATAAATACCTCCAAATGTTATAAAAATGCAAAAAAAAAGAAACATCAACACGAAAAGCCTCGGTGCAGTGTTTCGTGTCGGAAGGATTTCTGCAGTCTTAACAAATGTGAATAAAAAAATGATTTCCATTACGTATAAGAAACCAGACCAACAGCAAAACTCCAACTCTTTTTAAAAGTTCTCCACAAATCACCAAGCTTAACTATAAATATACCAAAAAAAAAACGTTTTTTTTCTCAAAAATTGTATCTTAGAAACAGCATGTTTTGAAACTTTCAGAAAAGGTTTGTTAGTAAAATGAAAGCTATACGTAAGGAGTGTTGTTTGATGAAATTTTTTCAAGAGTTTTTCATTATTATTTTCTTTTCTGTATTAGGAGAAGGTATCCGAATTTTTGCTCATTTACCTATTCCTGGGAGTATCTTAGGTATTCTTTTTTTATTTTTAGCATTTGAAATGCATCTTGTTGATCCTGAAAAAATCGGAGCAACTGGTGATTTTTTATTGAATAATCTAGCTATTTTATTTGTTCCAGCTGGTGTAGGTTTATTGGAATATTTCGATGATATCGCTTCGATATGGCCTATTTTACTGGGGGCAGTCGTCGTGTGTTCCATCGTCACGATGGTCGCAGCGGGAAAAACGGCAGAAGGGGTAGAAGCTTTGCTAGGCTATGTCCGTAAGAAAAAAGCAAGCAGGGTATCTGTAAACGAAATGGAGGAGAATCAAATTGACTGAGTTTTTTGTGAATCCATTATTTGGCTTAAGTTTGACTTTAGGAGTGTACGTATTATCTGACAAATTTTTGCGGCAATATAAACTGCCTGTTTTGAATCCTCTCGTATTATCGATTGTTGTTATTATCTTATTTTTGCATTTTTCTGGCGTCAGCTATAAAGAGTATAATATCGGCGGCAATTTTTTGACTATGCTGATTACTCCTGCGACAGTGGCACTTGCCATTCCGCTTTATAAAAACTTCCGTTTGCTGAAAGAAAATTTTTATCCTGTAATGGCTGCGATTTTAGCAGGAATAGTCGCAAATTGCTTGGTTAGTGTAGGGATCGGTTATTTTTTCTCTCTTCATAAAGAGATGGTCATCTCTTTACTACCGAAATCTGTAACGACGGCTATTTCTGTCGATTTGTCTCATACGATGGGCGGGGTGAATGCCGTGACTCTTGCAATTGTTGTCTCTACAGGTATTTTTGGCTCGCTGATCGCTACTCATATTTTCCGCTTATTCAAGATTGAAAGTCCCGTTGCTCGCGGTGTGGCGTTAGGAAGTACTTCTCATGCTATCGGTACAGCAAAAGCAATCGAGATTGGCGAAGTAGAAGGGATCATTTCAGGGCTTGCGATATGCGTAAATGGAATATTGACCGTTTTGTTGCTACCGTTATTCTTTCAGCCTTTTGCTGGCTTGTTTTGATGCGAAAACCACTATTTTATGCTACAATAACCAAAACGTTCTAGCATAAAAAAGGAGGGAAAGACGTGTATTTGTCTTCCGAGTATCTTAAACAATTTGATAAAGATCTATATTATAAGATTCTCCTCCTAGAAAGTTTTGAGGATCAAGCTTGGCATACTGCTGCACAATTAGCGCAAGTTGTTCAGCTGGATGCCCGCAGTGTGTCGAAATACCTAAACGAGCTGTCTAAAAACTATCAGCAGTTTAGCGGTAAGACGCACCCTTTGTTTACAAAAAATCACCGTTCTGGTTATAACTTTTATGATGCGCTCGATTCGATTGAACATGAGCGTTTTTTGATCTATCTCGTGCAAAGTACGCTGAAATTCCAGCTGCTGCACGACATTTTTTTTGAAGAATTCCACACGATTTACCAATTTGCGCAAAAGCATTACATTAGTGAATCCACTGCTCATCGAAAAATCAATGAATGGAAACAGCAACTGCAAACTTATGGCATTCGTCTGCAACGAGGTACATATATCGCGCAAGGCGAAGAAGAAATCATTCGACTTTACTTGCATATGACATTCTGGCAGTTGTTTCGAGGGAAAATCTGGCCGTTTGAAACGATTTCTCAAATGGACGTAAAGAATATGGCAGAACATATCATGGCTTTTTTCAATGTTCGTTTGAATGAAATCAAAAAAAGACGTTTGGAATACATGCTAGGTGCCTTTTTTTTAAGAAAATCACAGAAGCATTATGTGGTATTGAATGAGAAAAAAAGACGGCTGATCGCAGACAATCTGTTGTTCCAACGATTCTGCCAAGTCATGGAGCCGGTATTTCCTAATTATTTTCAAGTAGAAGACGAATTAGGCGCATTATTTCTTGTTCTGATGACGCGTGAAGAATATTATAGTGATCCTAAGATACGGAAGAAAATTTTTGATTTCCATCAACAAGCAGAAACACCGCCTTTTGCAGCTCTTTCTGAAGCAAAAGCAGCTCTTTCTCTTTATCAAGAAGAGCAGGAGCTACCAGCGGAAGATCTGACCTTTGAGGCAGAAAACTATTTGTTCAGTAGTCATTTTTTCGCCTATCTTTTTCCTAACGCAAAAGAAACGATTGATGGAAACAGTAGTGACTTCATTAATCATTTAGTCATTGAAAACAAGGAATTAAAACAATGGTTAGTACGCTTTTTTGAAAGCAGACACAAACAGCCTAATCATCTGGCGTTTAAAAATCATGCGTTTTTGATGGGACGGTATCTGACTGTGTTTAAAACATTAGGAGCATTTACTCCACAGCTTCCAAAGATCACGATCCTCTTGATGACAGATTTTCCATTATTTGAAGAGCAACTGTTAGAGGAGGGGTTACGGACGTTTTTCCGTAATGATTATCAGCTGATTTTTCTACCAACGGATTATCGGGGAAGAGAAGTAGATCTTCTGATTTCAACAAGTAAAGTTCATCGAAAACCGTGGGCGGATCTTGACTATTTTATTGTGACCGAAGAATTAAAATTGATAGATTACATTCAGCTATCTCAAAAATTTGAAATGATTCAAAAACAATCAAAACAATAACAAAAAAAGGAGAATAAAGATGACATTTGAAGAAATTTTACCAGAATTGAAAAAAGGTGCAAAGATTATTCGTAAAGGATGGAGTGGATTTGAGCTTTATGTTGTTCTCGTATCCGATGATGAATTTGATGGCTGTCCGGTGACGCCTTACTTATTGATCAAAACAAGTGATGAAGGTTTTTCTAGCTTTGCTCCTACAGTTTGCGATATTTTAGCAGATGATTGGGCAATCGTAGAATGAAAAACCGTTATCCAGATTTAGCTAAACAGGTCGTATTTATTACAGGAGCTGCTTCTGGTATTGGCGCCGCGCAAGCCCAAGCTTTTCTGGAACAAGATGCCTTTGTTTTTGGATTAGATCAAAAATTTGGAAAAATGGAAGAACTTTCTTTTCGATTTCCTGAAACTTTTGCCTACGCACTAGGGGATGTCCGACAGAGGAAGAAACTCCAACAAGCGGTATCGAAATGCCAGGATCATTTTGGTGAAGTTACAATTTTATTGAATACTGCGGGGGTACTAGATGCATACAAATCCTTGATGGAAACTGACGAATCGCTGTGGGATCTGATTTATGAAACGAATGTGAAAAGCATGTATCATCTAACAAACATCATCCTTCCTGATATGATCCGCCGAAAAAGCGGAACAATCATCAACATGGCTTCGATTGCGGGTTTGGTTGCTGGCGGAGGTGGGATCGCTTATACAAGTGCGAAACATGCAATCGTCGGTTTTACCAAACAACTCGCTCTGGATTACGCAGAGCAGGGGATCCGAGTAAAAGGAATTGCTCCAGGAGCCATCCAAACGCCGATGAATGCGGCTGATTTTGAAGGGAAAGGTGAGATGGCAGAGTGGGTGGCAAATGAAACACCAGTCAAGCGATGGGCACAGCCGGAAGAAGTAGCGGAGCTGACATTATTTCTTGCCTCTCCTCAAGCAAGCTATATACAAGGAACGATTATTCCAATCGATGGTGGCTGGTTGCTAAAATAACCTTGTGTTTTTTTCAAGCTTCTGTATGATAAGAAATAAAGAGAGAACCAAATGGTTGATGATAAAAGAAAGTCGATGATTGTTCCCGGCATTTGATGTCAGACAGCTTTTTCACAACCTTCTAATATAAACAGTGTTCAAAAGCTTGCAACTGCGGTAATAAGTCCAACCAAATGGAAAATAGGAGGAGCTATTTTTATTTGACTGTTCTTATTACTTGTTGCAGGGCAGCTTTTTCACAACCTTCTGCGGCACTTCAGTTGGAATTTTCTTCCCATCCTTTGGTCGCAGTCATTACCAAGATAAAATTATCTTGCAAAGGAGAAATAGAACATGGAAAAAAATAATACCCGTTCAGCCAAACGCTGGACAACGACAGATGTGACTCGGATGGCGCTAGTCACTGGTTTATATGTGGCAGTGACGCTGGTTTTGTCTGTTTTTAGCTTTGGAGTGATTCAGATTCGTCTCTCGGAGATGTTCAACTATCTGTCCTTGTATAACAAAAGATACATCGTTGCGGTAACAGCAGGAGTAGCTTTGGCTAATATTGCTTCTCCTCTTGGACTGATAGATGTTGTAGTAGGAAGCGTCAGCACGCTGATTGTATTGCTTATCAACTATAAAATCACTAGTCGCATCAAAAACATGAAAATCAAAATGGCTGTGACAGCATGCGTATTCGCTTTTTCCATGTTTACAGTAGCTGGTCAGCTAACGATTTTATATCAACTACCTTTTTTCTTGAATTGGTGGGTGATTGCTTTAGGAGAATTGGCATCAATGATTGTCGGTGGGATAATTATTTATTGGATCAGTAAAAAAGTAGATTTGACAAAATAAAGATCTGTTTAAATTAAAATATGGCAGCGTGGAAGAGACCGGATGTTGAGTCTTCTTCCATGCTGCTTTTTTGTTCAATTCGTTCGAAGAAATCGATTTAGCCGTTTCTTCAACAAGACACCGATATAGGCTGCTCCAGTTGCTTTGATTGCTTCCGGCAGTAAAAAAGGCAGCAGCCCACTGGCAAATGCAGTTGTAAAAGTAAGGTCGCCACTTATCTTCAGCCAGATCGTCCCACAGACTAATGCGGCAAGAGAACCCATTAGATTGGCAAAGATTGCGTACAAGTAATGAGCGTCTGTTTTTTCGATCATCCAGCCAGTTAGCCATGTTTGAAAGAGAAATCCAATCAAATATCCGCCAGTTGGACCAAATAAAACAGCTATGCCGCCAGTCATCCCTGAAAATACAGGAAGACCGATCAAACCCAGTAAAAGATAAACCGTAACAGATATCAATCCCAGTTTTCTTCCGAGAAAAGTGGCTGTCAGTCCAATAGCAAATGTTTGCCCTGTCAAAGGAACCAAACCAAAAGGAATGGTCATCTGAGAAAGGACAGAAATAATCGCGGCAAATTCCGCAGCAAGTATCAATTCTTTCAATGTTCGGTTCATAATGCCCTCTTTTAGTTAACTTAATATTTTTTCTTGGTTAACGAAATTGTAAAACAAAGTGATTGCTTTGTAAATAGAAAATAAAAAAAAGACCAGCTATCCAATAGATAGCGGCCTTTTTCAAGAAAGCTTTTGAAATTATAAGCTTTGGTTGTAGTATTCAACGACAAGAGCTTCGTCGATTTCTGGATATAGTTCGTCACGTTCTGGTAAACGAGTTAATGAACCTTCCAATTTTTCAGCGTCAAAGCTTACGAATGCTGGACGTCCAACAGTTGCTTCTACAGCTTCTTTTACTGTTACGATGTTTTGTGATTTTTCACGAACTGAGATCACTTGACCCACTTCTACGTGGTATGAAGGGATATCAACGCGTTTGCCATCAACTAAAATGTGACCATGGTTAACTAATTGACGTGCTTGACGACGAGTCGTTGCAAGTCCTAAACGGTAAACAACATTGTCTAAACGTTGTTCTAGTAAGATCATGAAGTTAACACCGTGTTTACCTTCTTTGATTTTGCTAGCTTTTACGAACAAGTTACGGAATTGACGTTCGTTCATTCCGTACATGTGACGAAGTTTTTGTTTTTCAGTTAATTGCATGCCGTATTCTGATTGTTTGCCACGGCTGTTAGGTCCGTGTTGACCTGGTGCGTAAGGGCGACGTGCTAATTCTTTTCCTGTGCCTGACAATGAGATGCCTAAGCGACGAGAAATTTTCCATGATGGTCCTGTATAACGAGACATTAAAATTTCCTCCAATGAATATAAGTTTTTGGAGTAAAATAATCCGTTGAAAAATTCATAATCATATAGTTTGTTCTTCAATCTTCACCTTTGCAGCCGCGGTTACACAATCGAACCCGAGACGGGGCAACAAACTAGGGATGAGTTATTATTTTTCTGCTGCATTATTTTACACAAACTACAGTATATGATAGATCATCCATGAATGTCAAGATAATTAGTATGTAAAAACGCTTTACAAACCTAGGCTCTCTTTATAAAATGAGAAGGTATGTGCAAATGGAAAAAAGTGAAGGAAGTTTAAGGAGAAAATCAATGAATCCGGTATCACCATTATTTGAGAAAATCGATGCTTCAATTGAAAAGAAGGCGAACCTTTTTGAAAACAGCTTTTCACGTTACGCTGTTCGAGCGGTTCTTGCCTGTTTGTTTTTGACTTTAGGAACGGCTGTGGCATTTGCGATTGCGATGAATGGGGAAGATATCGCGCACGGTCTAGGAAAGATTTTATACGCATTTATGTTCAGCTGGGGGCTGGTCATGATTCTATACATGAACGCCGAATTAGGAACATCGAATATGCTTTATATGACCGTGGGTGTTTTTCGGCAGAGACTTGCTTTAAGTAAGGCAGCCAAGATTCTATTTGCTTGTATTTTTTTCAATATGATTGGCGGTATGTTATGTGGATTTCTTATTTCTATGACTACGCCATTTCAAGATTTAACGTTGGACAACTTTATGTTAGAATCAATAGCAGTAAAACTAGCAAAACCTGCAACAACGATTTTGGTGGAAGGGATGTTTGCGAATATCGTTGTCAATACCGCTGTACTGATTAGCATGCGGATGAAAGAAGATGCTGGGAAAGTAATCCCGGTCGTATTCATTATTTTCATTTTTGCTTTTTTAGGATATGAACACGTGATAGCGAATTTTCCTGCCTTTACGCTTGCTTACTTTGCTTCTCATGGTCAGATGGATGGAATGACAGCCAGTAATGTGTTACATAATTTGTTTTTTGCTTTGGCAGGGAATTATATTGGTGGCGGTTTAGTGATGGGACTGGGTTATGCTTGGCTGAATCAATCAAAATCATCCTATGTGGACTAAAAAGTCGTTCATTAAGGGAGGAAATACTATGGAAGTGTTAGTTTTTCCAAAAAATGAAGAAAAAGCGTTACAAATGGAAAAGTACATGAAAAATCTCTTTCCTTTTGCTGGAGTACCTAAGCCGGAACGCGCTCTTTTGCAACAGCCGTTATTGGATGAAAGCAAACATTTATCTGTTTCTGAAGTTTTAGCTTTTGTTCATTACTATTATGAACAAATCGAAAGAGAATATCAGTATGTGGCGATCGATTTAGTCCAAAAAAACATCAAACGGTTTACCTTTGAAGAGCTAGTTACATTGTTACCACTAGTCCAGAAAAAAGAATGGTGGGACAGCATCGATTCTTGGAGAAAAGTATACAGTACATGGTGTAAATCCCATCCAGAGCAACGTAAAGAAGTCTTTCAGTTGTTCGAAAAAAAGGAAGATTTCTGGTTGCGTCGAATAGCAATCACGTTGCAATTAGGTTATAAACAGCAAACAGACACAGCACTATTGATTCGAGCAATAGACGAAGACCGTCAAACAAAGGAATTCTTTATCCAAAAAGCAATCGGTTGGGCATTGCGTGATTATAGTAAGACCGATGCCGCTTGGGTAAAAAGTCAGCTGACAACAGATTTGAGCAAGTTAGCTGTTCGAGAGGCAAGCAAGTATTTATAAGAAAGCGAGACGACAAGAGATGAGACGCAAATTATTTGCTTTTGATATTGATGGAACGTTGTTAGATTCAAATAAACAAGCTTTAGATAGCACGAGAGAAGCATTGGAAAAATTACGCAAAGCCGGTCATCTGGTCACGATTGCTACAGGGCGGAGTCGATTCCATGCGCAAGAAGTCATTCGAGATCTGGATTTTACGAACTACATTTTATGTAATGGAGCGGCCGGTTTTTTAGACCATGAACAAGTATATAAGAATTTACTAGATCGCGAACAGTTAGATGCATTCGTCCAGGAAGCGCATCATGAACAGATCGACACAGCTTTTGTCAGCTTAGACAATATCAAACGTTCTTCTTCCAATGATGTAACGGTGATGGAAGAGGCGATGCATTCTTTCGGCGCTGTCTTGCCTGAACTAGATCAGTTTTTTGCAGAGGAACAAGAAATCTATCAAGCGTTAGCATTTTTCGATCAAACCTATGATGGAAAATTCTCTTCATATGATAAGATCCGATTTGTCCGTTGGCATGAGAACAGTGTAGATGTCGTTCCCCAAAACGGTTCTAAAGCGGCGACGATCCTACACTTAGCAGAACAAGTAGGTATCCCGCATGAAGATATTATCAGCTTTGGTGACGGACAAAATGACCGTGAAATGTTGCGTATGTCAGGAATCGGAATAGCTATGGGGAATGCTGTGCCAGAAGTACAAGCAGAAGCCAAGATGGTCACTGATACAAATGATCAAGATGGCATCTGGAAGGCATTGAAAGAGTTAAGTGTGATTTAAAAGAGGTTGTGAAAAAGCTGTCCTGCATCAAGTAATAAGAACAGATTTATGAAAATTGTTTCTCAAATTTTTGAAAAATTTCGGCTTATTTCTGAAGAAGCAGCAGATGGAACAACGTTTATTCGGGAAATGGGACTGTGACAAGATTTTTGCCACAGTCCCATTTATTTATTTTATTTTTCAAATCTAAGAAATATCAGGAAAGTGTTCCTTTTGTTTGACCTTTTCTTTCTTATTGAAAACAACTATAATATAGAGTGATGTTAAAAGAGAAGAGGAATTTAGTGTGCGGGTATTGTTTATTGGTGATGTAGTAGGTTCAATGGGACGAGAGATGATTACTGAATATCTTCCTAGGTTGAAGAAGAAGTATCGTCCGCAAGTAACGATCGTAAATGGTGAGAATGCCGCTTCTGGACGTGGAATCACAGAAAAAATCTATAAAAAATTTTTGCAAGACGGTGTAGATGTCGTGACGATGGGAAATCATACGTGGGACAACCGCGGGATTTTTGAGTTTGTAAATGAAGCCAAAAAGATGGTTCGGCCGGCAAATTTTCCGGAAGGGACGCCTGGACAAGGGATGGTCTTTGTCAAAGTGAATCAGATCGAATTGGCAGTAATCAACATGCAAGCTCGTTCTTTCATGGTGGACTTGGATGATCCTTTTCGTAAAATGAAGGAACTAGTAGAAGAAGCTAGGAAACGTACGCCAATCATTTTTGTAGATTTTCATGGAGAAACAACAAGTGAAAAACAAGCGATGGGCTGGTTTTTAGATGGGAAAGTTTCAGCAGTGGTCGGTACACATACACATGTCCAGACAAATGATGCGCGAATTTTGCCAAAAGGTACAGCGTATCTGACAGACGTTGGGATGACAGGACCCTACGATGGTATTTTGGGTATGCGCAGAGAACCTGTGATCGAAAAGTTTCTGACCGCATTACCAAAACGTTTTGAAGTTGTCGAACAAGGCCGATCGATTTTAAGCGGCTGTATCTTAGAATTGGATGATACGACAGGTCATGCAAAAGAAATCCAGCTGATTCAAATCAATGAGGATCGACCGTTCATGGAGTAGAAAGAGAGGCAGTTTTTTGCAGCAGGAGCCGGAAATTCAAAAAGAAGTAAGGAAACTGACAAAACTTTTAAGAGAAAATGAAACGATCATTCGCTACAAAGCACTTGAAGAAAAGATCCAGCAAAACCAGTATTTAGCTGAGTTGAGAGAGAAAATCAAACAAGCGCAAAAAGAAGCTGTTCATTTTGCCCACTATGACAAACCAGCAGCAGAACAAGAAGCAATCAAGCGAGCGGATCAATTCATGAAAGAATTTGATCAGCATCCGCTTGTTATAGCTTATAGAAAACAGCTGTTGGAAGCAGATGATCTGCTTCATCATTTAACAACGATGATACAAGAAGACATCAATGGACAAATAGAGGAGGAAAAACATGCCTCAAAAAACTAAAAACACTCCTATGATGGAACAATATCTAAGCATCAAGGCACAATACCAAGATGCTTTTTTGTTCTATCGTTTAGGAGACTTTTATGAATTATTTTATGAAGATGCGATCAAGGCATCACAGCTTTTGGAATTAACGTTGACGAGCAGAAATCGAAATGCAGAAGAACCTATTCCTATGTGCGGTGTACCTCACCATGCAGCACAAGGATATATCGATACCTTGATTGAAAAAGGCTATAAAGTAGCAATTTGCGAGCAGGTAGAAGATCCAAAGACGACTAAAGGGATGGTCAAGCGCGAAGTGATTCAGCTAGTCACTCCTGGTACAGTCATGGACAGCAAAGGATTGTCGGCAAAAGACAACAATTTTTTAACAGCTGTAGTTAGTCAAGGAAATGAATTTGGCTTTGCTTATGCCGATCTAAGTACGGGAGAATTGAAGACGGCTCGGTTGCATGATGAAGAAGCTGTTTTAAATGAAGCCTCTGCATTGCAGACAAAAGAACTCGTATTAGGTAGTGAGATCACTGATACCCTTCGTGAACAGCTAAGCGGGCGTTTAGGGCTAGTCTTTTCTCAACAAAATGAGATGGAAGAAAATGCCGAATTTAGCTTTTTGACAAGTGAACTAGTCGATCCGCTGGAAAAAGAAGCAACTGGTAAACTATTGACTTATTTAGCGGTGACACAAAAGCGGAGTTTAGCTCATATCCAAAAAGCAGTAGAATACCAACCAGATCATTTTTTGAAAATGGATTATTATTCAAAATTCAACCTAGAATTAAGCCAATCTATTCGGACTGGGAAAAAGCACGGCACCCTTCTATGGTTATTAGATGAAACAAAAACAGCAATGGGTGGCCGCTTACTAAAACAATGGCTAGACCGTCCGCTTATCCAGGCAAAACAAATTAAAGCAAGACAAGAAATGGTCGCTTCTTTGCTAGACAGTTATTTTGAACGTATCGATTTGCAGTCAGCATTAACGAAAGTCTATGATCTGGAACGCCTAGCAGGTCGAGTAGCTTTCGGTAATGTCAATGGGCGAGACTTGATCCAGTTGAAAACTTCTTTAGAACAAGTGCCAATGATCAGAGGGTTGATTGAAGGAATTGATCAAGGTCAATGGCAAAGTCTGCTTTCAGAAATGCAACCGATGGACCATCTCGTCCAATTGATTGACCAAGCTATCCAAGATGATCCGCCGTTACAAATAACGGAAGGAAACATCATCAAAGATGGATTCAATGAGCAGCTCGATACGTACCGTTCTGCTATGAGAAACGGAAAGAAGTGGCTAGCAGAACTTGAAGCAAAAGAGCGTCAAGAAACAGGAATCAAGAACTTAAAAATCGGATTTAACCGCGTTTTCGGTTATTATATAGAAATCACAAAAGCAAATCTTGGGAATGCAGAACTGGAGAAGTATGAACGAAAACAAACCTTAGCAAATGCAGAGCGTTTCATCACACCAGAACTAAAAGAATTGGAGACACAAATCCTCGAAGCAGAAGAAAAATCTGTTGATTTAGAATATCAGTTGTTTTTAGCTGTGAGAGAAGAAGTCAAAAAGGCTATCCAACCGCTACAAGTACTTGCAAAAGCAATCAGCGCAGTAGATGTGCTACAAAGTTTTGCAACAATCAGCGAACGCTATCAGTATGTTCGGCCAGAACTTGTCAGTGACAAGCATCAGCTTCTGATCAAAGACGGACGACATCCTGTAGTAGAAAAAGTATTAGGACATCAGGAATATATCCCTAACAGCGTAGAAATGGCAGAAGACGAAATGATTTTGTTGATCACAGGACCGAATATGTCTGGTAAAAGTACGTATATGCGCCAGTTGGCATTAACTGTTCTGATGGCGCAAATGGGCTGTTTCGTTCCGGCAAAACAAGCAGTTTTACCTATTTTTGATCGGATTTTTACCCGAATTGGTGCAAGTGACGACTTAATTGCTGGACAAAGTACTTTTATGGTAGAGATGATGGAAGCCAATCAAGCCCTACGTTATGCGACGCCAAACAGTTTAATTTTGTTTGACGAACTCGGGCGAGGAACAGCAACCTATGACGGAATGGCGTTGGCCCAAGCAATCATCGAATATATCCATCGTCATGTACAAGCAAAAACACTCTTTTCTACCCATTATCATGAACTGACGGTACTTGAAAAAGAACTTCCGCAGCTTAAAAATGTCCATGTTGGAGCTGTTGAAAAAGACGGAGAAGTTGTCTTCTTGCATAAAATGATGGATGGACCTGCGGATAAAAGCTATGGTATACATGTGGCAAAAATCGCAGGATTGCCTGCCAATCTACTTGAGCGAGCAGCAGATATCCTGCATACGCTAGAAAATGGCGATAACGGACACCATACTGTTCCAGCTGAAATAGGAGAGAAGACTAAAACAGCCAAACAGGAGCAAATAAAACCACCTGCAGAAAAAGTAAACCAAGACCCTATACAAGACAGTGTCAAAGAAGAAACCCAACAACTTTCTTTATTCGGTGAATTATCCGAAAATGAAACAGAAGTCATTGAATCACTGAAGCAAATAAATTTACTAGAAATGACGCCAATGGATGCACTAAACACATTATATGAATTACAAAAACAACTGTAGGAAGAAGGCGGATATCGATGGCCAAAATCCAAGAATTATCTGAACGTTTAGCTAATCAGATCGCTGCGGGAGAAGTAGTGGAACGACCAGCTTCTGTCGTGAAAGAATTAGTGGAAAATGCAATTGACGCCGGTAGTACTCAGATTGATATCTTAGTTGAAGAAGCGGGACTGCGGACGATCCAAGTGATTGATAACGGAGAAGGCATTTTGGCAGACGACGTAGAGAATGCCTTCAAGCGGCACGCGACAAGTAAGATCCATAATCGTGACGATCTTTTTCGCATACGAACGCTGGGCTTTCGAGGGGAAGCTTTGCCAAGTATTGCCTCTGTTTCTGAGATGATTCTGGAAACGGCGAATCAGGAAGAAAAACAAGGTACTTATCTTTTGCTCAAAGGTGGCGAGGTCATGGAGCATCGGCCAGCACCTCTGCGTCAAGGAACGAAGATTACCGTCAGCAACCTGTTCTTCAATACGCCAGCCCGCTTGAAATACGTGAAAACACTGCATACAGAATTAGCGAACATCGGGGACATCGTCAATCGTCTGGCATTAAGTCATCCAACAATTGCTTTTCGTTTAGTACATGATGGAAACAAAATGTTGGCAACTGCTGGAAATGGCGATCTGAAACAAACGATTGCGGGAATCTACGGATTATCTACCGCTAAAAAAATGTTGAAAATCGAAGGAAAAGATCTAGATTTTGAGTTATTTGGTTATGTTTCATTGCCAGAGGTGACTCGTGCCAGTCGGAATTACTTATCGACGATCATCAATGGACGTTTTATCAAGAATTTTTCCTTAAATAAAGCAATCGTTGCAGGTTATGGATCAAAATTAATGGTCGGCCGTTTTCCTATTGCTATATTGGAAATCAAGATGGACCCGCTTTTAGTCGATGTAAATGTCCATCCGACGAAGCAGGAAGTCCGGTTGTCGAAGGAAAAAGAACTAACAGAGCTAATTAGTAACGCTATTCAAAAAGCATTGTCACAAGAAAACCTGATTCCAAGTGCCGCGGATAATCTACGGTTCAAGAAAAAAGTACCAGATCAGCCTAAAACGGAACAAATCGAAATCGATTTGTCCTATGCTTTTGAAGAAGAAAAACCTAAAAAGCCAAGTAGTTTGAATTTTGACCGAGAGACAGGAACCTTTTTTGTAGAAGAACCAAAGAGCACATTTGTTGACAGATCTGTTGATAAGTCTGTGGAAAATGTTGAAAACTTTTCTGGCTTTTCTGAAGGAAACACTAGTTATCCAGAAAAAACAGCGAAAACGGTGGATAAGTTTGGTGAAAATGTTGATAACTTTGTAGAAAAAACAGTGGAAAAATCTGAAAAGAAAGAAATTCCTACTGTGGATAACACGAAAGAAACAAATAAAGAACAGATAGATATATCCTTAGAAGAGAATGAACAGATTTACGAGGAAGAATTGACACTGCATCCTGAATTTGATTTCACTCACGGAAACGACAAAACATTAGAACAAGCGATCAAGAAACTAGAAACGGAAACACCAGTTCAACGTTTTCCTCAATTGGAATATTTTGGACAGATGCACGGAACGTATCTTTTTGCCCAAAGTAGCGACGGATTGTACATCATCGATCAGCATGCTGCTCAAGAGCGTATCAAATATGAATATTTCCGGGAAAAAATTGGGGAAGTATCTGATGATCTACAAGAATTACTTGTTCCATTTGTGTTGGACTATCCAAACAGTGATGCTTTGAAACTAAAAGAGCAAAAGCATTTGCTAGAAGATGCAGGGATTTATTTAGAAGAATTTGGTCAAAACAGCTTTATTGTACGGGCCCATCCTACTTGGTATCCCAATGGTGAAGAAGAATCGATTATTCGCGAGATGATCGACATGCTATTGACGACAGGAAGTGTGAGCGTAAAAAAATTCCGTGAAGCAACAGCAATCATGATGAGCTGTAAACGATCGATCAAAGCCAACCATTATTTGAATGAAGCACAAGCACGTGTGCTGCTGAAAGATTTAGCACAATGCGAAAATCCATTCAATTGCCCCCATGGCCGCCCAGTATTGATTCACTTTACCAACTCGGATATGGAAAGAATGTTCAAACGGATCCAAGATCCGCATTAAGTCAGAGAGAAGAGGGAAACATGAAGATTATACTAGCGTCCCAATCACCAAGAAGAAAAGAGTTATTGGCTCACATCGTTTCAGAATTCGAGATCGAACCTGCTGATATTGATGAAACGCCATTTCCAGACGAACTGCCAGTCGATTATGTACGCAGAATGGCTGAAGAAAAAGCACGAACTGTTTGGGAACAAAAAGAAAAGAAAGACAGCTTAGTGATTGCTAGCGACACGACTGTTGTTCTCAACCAGGAGATCATGGGTAAACCAGAAGATATGGCTGAGGCTGAAGTCATGTTGAAAAAATTAAGCGGGGAAACACATACTGTATACACAGCAGTTGTTTTAAAAACAAAGGAGCGAGAAGAACGAATACTAGCAGAAGCACATGTCACTTTTTATCCACTGACAGATGAAGAAATCAATCGTTACTTGGAGACGGGAGACTATGCGGATAAAGCAGGGGCATACGGCATCCAAAATGCTGCCAGTGTATTCGTCAAAGAAATTTCTGGAGATTACTACAGTATCGTAGGGTTTCCGATTGGTGCTGTCAATCAGGCACTGAAAACATTCAATTAAACAAAAAAAGCGGACTATCTGATTTTCGATTGAAATCCATGATAGCCCGTCTTTTTTATTGAAAAGATTACTTATCTACTCTGACTAAGATTTTACTTCAGCGTTACCGACTGCTTCGCCTGGGCGAACAAGTCCTGATTGGTCAAGGGATAGACCAGCAACTTTTTCGTTATTAGTTAAAGCAACAATAATGTCAGTTTTCTTACCAGCTTGTTCTATTTCTGGCAATTCCATTTCAGCAATCAGAGTTTCTGGTGTGACAAGATCTCCTTCTTTCACGAATACAGTGAAAGGAACGCCTTTTAGTTCAACGGTATCTAATCCCATGTGAACGAGTACTTCCAGCCCCTCATCAGAAAGAATACCAATGGCATGTTTTGTTTCAAAAACACTCGTCACTTTACCATTTACTGGTGCATAGACTTTGCCATTTGACGGTTCGACAGCATAACCGTCACCCATCATTTTTTGTGAGAAAACTGGGTCATTTACTTCAGTAATTTCCTTGATGTTCCCAGCAGCCACTGCGAATAATGTTTCTTTTGTTGCAACTGCCGTACCAGTTGCTGAAACAGGTTCAAAAGACTGTGGCATTGCTGTTGCACCATTCGCTGTTTGAAGCTGTACATCAGCAGCATTTTCAGGAACAGCAGGATCAATCTTATTCAAGATTCCCTGGCGTCTAAAGACGATCGTCAAGCCAAATGGAATGATGATAGCGATGATCATTGCGATGATGAAAGGTACCCATGTTTCTGCTTGGATAGCTAGTATTCCTGGTAACCCACCTACTCCGATCGCGTTTGCTCGAACATCCATCAAGTTGGCAAACATGCCAGCTAATCCAGAACCGACCATTGCTGCGACGAAAGGATAGACGTATTTCAAATTGATCCCGAACATAGCAGGTTCAGTTACGCCTAAGTAACAAGAAATCATTGCTGGAATCGAGATTTGTTCTTCTTTTTTGTTTCCACGATGCAAGAAGACGATGGCTAAGACTGCAGAGCCTTGGGCGATATTTGATAAAGCAATCATCGGCCATAAATTCGTTGATCCGAAATCTGCAATCAGCTGCATATCAATCGCATTGGTCATATGGTGGAGACCAGTAATTACTAAAGGTGCATACAGGAACCCGAATACAGCACTAAACAACCAGCTGATAGAAGACGTCAACCCGGTATTTACGATAGTTGAAATCCAGCTTCCGACTGTCCAACCGATAGGACCTAAAATAACGTGAGCAGCTAAAACAGTTGGTAACAATGAAAACAATGGAACAAAGATCATTGAAATCGACTGAGGGATATATTTGCGGAAGAAGATCTCTAGATACGCTAACATAAACCCTGCCAGCATAGCTGGAATAACTTGTGCTTGATAACCGATCATTTGGACTTGAGCAAAACCAAAATCCCAAAATGGAATATCTGCTGCAGCTGTGGAAGCTACACTATAAGCATTTAATAATTGCGGAGAAACTAATGTAATTCCTAAAACGATTCCTAATATTTGTGTAGTACCCATCTTTTTCGCAATACTCCAAGTGATACCTACTGGAAGAAAATGGAAAATTGCTTCACCTGGCAGCCATAAAAAGGCATTGACGCCATTCCAAAATTGCGAGTGTTCAACGATCGTTCCACCAAGACTTTCAAACTGGATACCTTCAAGTACATTTCTGAAACCAAGGATCAATCCGCCGACGATAATTGCAGGAATCAGTGGTGTAAAGATTTCTGCCAAGACGGCAATGGCGCGTTGTACGGGATGAAGGTTTTGTTTTGCTGCTGCTTTTCCTTGTTCTTTAGAAACCCCTTCAACTCCGGATACTGCAACGAAGTCGTTATAAAAAGTAGAAACATCATTTCCTATGATGACTTGGAACTGCCCAGCATTCGTGAACATCCCTTTCACACTAGGAATATCTTCGATTGCTTTTTGATCTGCTTTTCCAAGATCATTTAGGACAAAACGCATACGAGTTGCACAATGACTAACTGCAGCAATATTTTCTTTTCCGCCGATATCATGTAGCAGTTTCTCGGCATCTGCTTGATACTTTGCCATATCAATAAACCCCTTTCTTTTAACTTGTCTATGCAAGTTACTTCTTCGTTTACTATACTTTTTTTCGGGAAGAATTGCAAGCGTTTTATCCAAAAATGTCCAGAAAAATGATATCGTTTTAAAAAGCATAAAATAAGCTTTTCTTAAAAAGAGGAACATTGAAATACAAAAAGAGCTGTAGTATAGTGAAGAAATGATGGAAGAACGAGTGAGGGAAAAAACATGAACAAGTTCAATGAAATTTTTTTAGATTTGGAACAGAAAATTTTAGCGAAAGAATATCCTCCGCATTCGCTTTTGCCTAGTGAGAACCAATTGATCAAAATCTACGGTGTTTCACGAGAAACAATTAGAAAAGCACTGAATCTTTTGACGACGGAAGGATATATTCAAAAAAAACAAGGAAAAGGGTCGATCGTACTAGATCGAAACCGCTTTGATTTTCCTATTTCTGGGCTGACAAGCTATAAAGAGCTACAGGAAACCCAACGTATTCCAAGTGAAACGATCGTTCATACGTTAGAAGAAACAGAAGTAACAAAATCACTGAATGAGATTACTGGCTGGGAGATTGGTGCACCTGTCTGGCATTTGATACGCGAAAGAAAAATCGATGGTGAAGTGGTTATATTAGATACTGATTATCTATTAAAGGAGATTGTTCCTCATTTAACCCCAGTACAAGCACAAGGGTCGATCTATGAATATTTTGAAAATGAGCTTTCTTTAACGATTGCTTACGCACAAAAGGAAATCACAGTAGAAGAAGTAACAGATATCATGAAAACAACGATGGATCTTCACGATGACACTTACGCAGTAGTCGTCAGAAGTCTTGTTCATTTGGAAGATACCCGCTGTTTTGAGTATTCTGAGTCGGTACACCGATTAGATAAATTCCGTTTCGTTGAGTTTGCCCGGCGCCGAAAAGTGTAAATGATTCGAAAGAAAGCAAATTGTTGGCATCTGTCTGCTTTGGCGCTATGATAGGAACACAAAGGGGGCATTTTTAATGGATAAACCAACAAGACCAGAAAAAGAAGAACTGAAAGAAAAATTATCACCGATGGCTTATGCAGTCACACAAGAAAATGCAACAGAACGTCCATTTACCGGAAAATACGATGATTTTTACGAAAAAGGGATCTACGTCGATATCGTCAGCGGCGAACCGTTATTTAGCTCTGCGGAAAAATATGACGCTGGTTGTGGCTGGCCATCATTCAGCAAACCAATAGCGAAAAGACAAGTACGTGAAAAAGCCGATTTTTCTCATGGCATGCATCGAATAGAAGTCCGAAGCAAAGAAGCAAACTCTCATCTCGGACATGTATTTACCGATGGCCCAGTAGATAAAGGCGGTCTGCGTTACTGCATCAATTCTGCCTCACTAAAATTCATTCCCTATGAAAAGATGGATGAACTCGGTTATGGCGAATACAAATCACTGGTAGAATAATGAAAATACAAAAAGAGCGGTACAATACGGGGATTCACTCGATCGTCCGCTCTTTTTTATTCAAGCGATTGCTATTTGAAAGAAACGCTCCCCAGACTCCTTTTTTCACAAGGTGAAATGTGCTACAATAAAGGGAACGTATGTGTGCAAAAGAAAGAGGACTAGAATATGTATGAATATCTGACAGGTGTGGTTACCTTTATCAACCCCTATTACATAGTAGTAGAAACCAATGGTATCGGCTACCAGATCGCACTAGGAAATCCTTACCGCTACAGCAGCAAACTAAATCAAAAAATAAAAATTTATGTCCATCAGGTGATCCGCGAAGATGCACATCTTTTGTATGGATTTGATTCTTTAGAAGAAAAACAACTGTTTTTGCGATTAGTCAGTGTTTCAGGAATCGGTCCAAAAAGTGCTCTTGCGATCATGGCAAGTGAAGACCACTCCGGTTTGATCCAAGCAGTGGAATCCAGTGATGTCACTTATTTGACAAAATTTCCAGGGGTAGGGAAGAAGACGGCGCAACAAATGATCTTGGATCTAAAAGGAAAATTTGGTGAGCTGAGTATCGATACGCCCTTCAGTCTATTCGATGAAGCAACTACAAAAGACGCTACCGCTCTATCTGAAGCAATGGAGGCTCTCTCAGCTCTTGGTTACAGTGATAGAGAAATCAAACGTGTAGAAAAACAATTAAAAGAAGTCGATAATCAGACAACGGATGAGTATTTACGCCAAGCACTCAAGCTGATGATGAAAAAATAAGGAGGAGACCAAATGACAGATGAATACTTGTTATCACCAGAAACTGGCAAAAATGAACTGAGTTTGGAAAAATCTCTTCGTCCGCAGTTGCTTTCTCAGTATATCGGGCAGAGAAAAGTCAAACAAGAGCTTCAGATCTACATCGAAGCTGCCAGAAATCGGGAAGAACCATTAGATCATGTTCTGTTGTATGGGCCTCCTGGATTAGGGAAAACGACGATGGCTATGGTCATTGCTAATGAGATGAACGTGAACATTCGTACGACAAGCGGCCCCGCTATCGAACGTCCGGGTGATTTAGTAGCGATCTTAAATGAACTGGAAGCAGGGGATGTCCTATTTATCGATGAGATCCATCGATTGCCTAGAGTAGTAGAAGAGATGCTTTATTCGGCCATGGAAGATTTTTATGTAGACATCATGGTAGGACAAGGACCAACCGCACATCCGGTCCATTTTCCTCTTCCTCCCTTTACTTTGATTGGGGCGACGACGCGAGCAGGTATGCTTTCTGCACCTTTACGCGATCGATTTGGCATCATTTCACATATGGAATATTATGACGAACAGGATCTGCAGGAGATCGTTTTACGTTCTTCGGATATTTTTCAAACAGAGATCATTCAAGAAGGGGCATTGGAAATTGCTCGCCGATCGCGAGGAACGCCTAGAATCGCGAATCGCTTACTCAAACGGGTTCGTGATTTTGCGCAAGTTCAAGGAGACGGGAAAATCGATCGTCCTATAGCAGATCAGGCTCTTACTTTGCTACAAGTCGATCAAGCTGGTTTGGATTATGTTGACCAGAAATTGTTACGGACGATGATCGAATTATATGGCGGCGGACCCGTAGGATTAAGCACGCTTTCCGTAAATATAGGAGAAGAACGAGAAACAGTCGAAGATATGTATGAACCGTACTTGATCCAAAAAGGATTTTTAAAGCGTACACCTAGAGGGCGAATGGCTACGGCTTATGCTTATGAACATTTCGGATACGACTATCATATGTGATTTTTGCTTTTAGATTGGAGGAAAATGAATGAGTGATACAACACGTACGAAACAATTGATCAAAAACGTATTGATTGATTTGTGCCAAACACAATCTTTTCGAAAAATCAGCGTCCAAAAAATCGCAAATGAAGCAAAAATCAATCGTCAAACATTTTATTATCATTTTACAGATAAATACGATTTGCTTCGTTGGGTCTATTGTGAGGATGCCTTGCATTATTTAGACCCGCAATGTCTTACTCTTGATAATTGGGAAGAGCAAGCATTGAAAATGCTGAAAGCAATTGCTGAAAAGAAAGAGTTTTACGCAAATACTGTGCTTTCTGACCAAGAAATTTTACAAAAAGAATTCTCTCAACTAATCCAAAAATCTTTTATCAAGATTTTTGAGCAAATGGATGAAGAAAGACAGCTTTCTGCAAAAGATAAACTATTTTATGCTCGTTTTTTTTCTTACGGTTGCAGCGGCGTGTTAGTCAATTGGATCACGAATGAATATGAAGAAACACCGATGGAAATCGCTATGCAGCTTTTCCGTTTAGCTAAGGATACGGAGTTATACTCTTATCGTCTTTATGCAAAAGAAGAGTTGGAAGAACAGTAATAGAAATAATCTTTCGTTGAAAAAGCCATGATCGTTAAAAGGAGATGGGAAAATGACAAAAATTTTATTTGTTTGTTTGGGAAATATTTGCCGTTCACCAATGGCAGAAGGCTTGTTGAAGAAACGAATAGCATCAGAAGGAAAGGAAGCAGAGTTTTTTGTGGATTCTGCTGCTACAAGTACGTATGAAGTTGGAAAGACACCGCACCCTGGAACGAAAAAAATATTAAACCAAGAAAATGTAGATATGACGAATATGGTTGCTCGTCAAATCACACCCCACGATTTTGAAACTTTTGATTGGATCATTGGCATGGATCAAGAAAATGTAGAAGAACTGAAAAGAAGAGCACCACGCTCAGCACAGGAAAAAATCCATTTGTTTTTAAGTAGCATCCCTGGAAAAGAAAAAGAAAATGTTCCTGATCCATACTATACCAATAACTTTGATGAGACATATCAATTGATCACAGAAGGGTTAGATCATTGGTGGAACATTTGGATGGATGAAAATAAAATAACAAACAATTTCTAAGATTAGCGCTTTCTTTTTTTAGAGATGTTAGAGCATTTCCTTGTTTTTTTGTAAAATGTTAGGTAAAATAAGATTAATTAAGTAACACTTTCTTAGCTAAAGGAGGAGTGCATTCGATGAACGAAGAGACAGTATCACCAATGAAGAAGCTTACGAAGTTAGTTACTCATACCTCGTATCAACTTTTTGATTCTTTTGTAAATGACACTGAAGAACATGCTAAGAATGTACGATTGCAAGGAAAGTTTATTCTTGAGCTGCAAAAAGCTGCGACTGAACATAGTTTAGTTATCTTACAAGTAAGAGCGAATCGTTTGAGTAGCAAGTATGAAACGATCTCAGGTTGGGTGGCGACAAAAACGGTCGAAAAAGACCGAGTAATGATCCGCCTACAAAACGAAGAGCAGCAGATCCGCATGGTTCCCGTAGAACAAATTGAAAAAATAACAATCCTTTCGCCAGCAGGAGAACAGGAACGGTTATCAAAATAATTTATACCAGATAGAAAAGCACGTATGAGCTTGTACCATCAATCATTACTAATCAAAAATAACCGAATGCTTTAAGCGGATATCGATAAAACGAAACGTTTTACGATGAGTATCACAGCATGAGAGCATTCGGTTGATTAGTTGAATCGATTGTATGGGACAAGTTTTTTTGATAAAAAAAGGTCCTGCTAGCCGGGGAGCTAGCAGGATAAGGAGTTAAAAATGAAAAAGTGTTGTTAGGGTTGTTTGTTGGTATGCTTATATAATAGTCATTAGTTGTGAATATTTTGTGACGAAAGTTTTCGAAAGTTGTTAAGTTTTTTTGCGAAATTTATTTTTATATCATGTATTTGTCTAAAATTTTATACTATAAAAAGATACGTTGTGCAATCAGCTACCCTTTGGTATTAGTGCAAAAAACGGTAAAATAGCTCCTTATATTTTGCTGTTTTGCTTTTCTAATACTTAAGCCAAGGCGCTGATTTCACAACCTTTTTTTACAAATCAAGCGATTCCCATGAGTCAAGAACTATCTTTTCTTCAAAAAGAAATAATAGGAATAGAAGCCTTGATAGTTGCGATAAAATAAAAATGGATAGATAAAATTCGAGAGAAACATGTATTGACGTAGCAGATGAAAGGGTCAGATTTGTTAGTGTATCAGGAGTGCCGTTAGAAGAACAAAAGGAGAGAGAAGATGGAATTATTAGAAAAAGAAACTGTTAGTTTATACTTAAGACATGATTGGACTCCATTCCATTATGTTTTTTTAAAAGAGGAAAAGTATAGTGGGATAAACAGTCATCAGGAAGCAGTTTTAGAATTTCTTAATTGCTCAAACAGGTTTCGAGAGTGTCTGCGTCTGATGTGGAGTGATAGAAATCCTATGAAAATAGATCATGAAGCATATGCTCGTAAATTTCATGAGCTTAACGAAGAAAAAATCAACTATACGGATATCCGATTTTTTGACAAGATGAAAGAGTACCCTATTTATGTGAATAAAGAAATGATGAAGGCGAAAAGAGTCACCCCTAAAGCATTATGGGCTGAGGATGGTATCTATCGGACTTCTTTTCTTAATGCACCTCAAGGAGCGGCAGGAACGGAAGAAGAATTTAACCAGTTGAATGATCGTCTTTTCCCAGATAAAGATCATCTGCACATTTACCTTTGGAATAATGAATTTACGAATTATTATAATAATGGTCGTTATTGGGATGGCGCTTATGTGTGGTCAGTGTATGACGAAAAAAGAAAGCGATTTACTGTTTTCGATGCTACACTGGTATTGGATTGAATTACTTCATATAAATTTTTGAATTACCATGTGATTTCTTTCGTCAGTGTAATTTTCAAATAACTGTTCAATCGTTAGCTCATTTTCTAAATTTACTACGAGTATTGTGCCCTGATTAATTTGATTTATTAATAAAATTTAGTTAATAGAGTGATAGAAAAAAGCTTCTTACAAACCGATTTCTCCCTTAAATCCTCATTATACAATGATTCTTTCTAATCGACTTGAGGAACTATATCCATTGGAATAGAATAAACTACATCAAATATACTGATAAATTTTCTTGATAGAAATATATTAGTGATGTTAGTATCATATCTTAAACATCTTTTCGTAAAGACAGAAATAAATTAAACTTATCTACGAGAAGATGTTGTAAACGGCCAAGTTAAAATGTAGAAAAGGGGATGCGGACGTTTTCTTGCACCTTTATTCTATAAAATACCTAACTGTTTACGATAATCTATCGAGCTAAGTCCAACCAGCGAGCATTTGATTTGTTTCTGATTGTACCAAAGAATATACTCGTCTAACTCAGCGATGAATTGATCAATAGAGACCAATTTCCAATCATGACCATAAAAAAATTCATTTTTAAGACGACCCAAAAATCCTTCACAGGCTGAATTGTCTGGAGAATATTCTTTCTTTGACATTGAACGAATTAAATTGCCTTGTTTCATTCGTTCAATCCATCCTGGCCAGCGATAATGTGCTGCCCCACGATCAGAATGAACAATAGGAGAGTTCCCTGGACTCAAAGTAGCCACGGCGTTGTCTAACATAGAATTGACCATTTCAGCATTCGGTTTTGTACTTATAGTCCAACTGATAACCGCACCGTCAAAACAGTCGATTATAGGTGACAGATACACTTTTCCTGAAGGAATGTATTGTTTATTTTTCTCTGTAGATAATTTATTTCTAGCTAAGTAATATAATGAATAAAAAATAGAGATCAAAAACTTAAAAGTTTTTGACCCAATAAATTTTTCAAGCGACTCTATCTTGCACAGTCTAATTGACCTTTAATACAGTCTATATTTGTAGAGAATCAAAAAGCCCAACAAGGCATGCTCCGTTGACCTTTAAAAAAGTAACTTTCTGACCTAATTAATTGTGCTACTAAAAGAGCTGTGAAATGAGAAATAAAAAAGGGGGCAAAAACTTTTAAGTTTCTGACCCTTTTGATTTATTTCTTTTACTTACTTCTTAAAACTATCTAAAATCATTTTTTTTACTTAGATGTCGCTCATTTAATGTGAACCCAATAACAGCAACTAATAGCGCTATAACTGAAAGTATAACATCGTAAGAAGTTATATCATGAAATCTAAGTATAGGTGAAACTAATGTAACAAGACTGCACAAAAATATTCGTTCGCTCCTATGAGATTGCGGATCATACGTCATACTTTTCCATGTTACATTTACGATATTTTTGCGTAGCAAACATGTCCACAAAACAATCACTAATAGGATAGTTACGACAATTAGAATCCACGCAATCAAACCATAATACTTAATTTGCTGTATTAGAGAAGATGCTATTACCAAAAGAACATATAGTCCAATCAACCCTATATATCTCTTTTTCTTATTATTAGCCATCGCTAAACACCCTCTCTTTAAATGCACCGATTAATTAGGAAGCTTTCCAAGTTACATGATCTAAATACATATAAATTGCACCACCTGAAGGATGCGCCTGAACAGCTGTAATGGATTCTTTACAACGACTTCTAAAGCCATTGAAGCCAAGTCCTACAAAACCGCCAACAATACTACCAGGTATTCCACCTAGAGCGCTTGAAAAGATTGCTATTGCATCTCCAATTGCTCCCATTCCATAAGTTTTATTAAACATTGCAATTAAATTTTTACCATCTGCTGTTGATGTATATCTTATTTTAACACCAATATAGATAATTGACGAAGTATATCGAAGATTAGGACTGTTTGGGTCAAGAATATGTTCATTTCCATTCTCGTCAATTCCTATAATTTCAAAATTTTGAAAATCATTTTGATCTAAAATAGAAGATGCTCCCAATGTTTGGTTCAATGTTACCGGTAATGTAGTTGAATTTGTAGTCGTAGCAGTGGATGTTGGAACCTCTGCCGCTGAAGCAGTTACAGTTGGAACAACTGTCGATCCAATAATAGAAACACCCAGTGTAGCAACAACAATTTTCGACACAGTTTTTAACATAAGTACACCTCTTCATTATATAATTTTTAACTAAATCTCAGGACTAGAAATTTCTTTTTTATTCCTCTTTTCACCTCAGTATTATCCTAAAAAATAGTATTTGATAAAGAATAAATATTTAATAAAATAGAACACAAGCTCAGAAAACAACCTAGTTTTTTAACAGATTATCTTTGCTTCTGATAAATTGTCGTTTAACCTATGTCTATTTAACTATCTCTTTTAACTCGTCAGGCATATCAGGTTCATAAGTCGCTAAAAAACAGCAATTTTGAATTGAATGACTGAAAATACTTAGTGCTAGAGTTGCTAAACATCCTAAAAGAACTCTATTCAACTTTAAAACTTTTACCAACACGATACCTCCTCTTTAATTCATTAAGTAATACCAATAAGTTACTGATAAAAACTCCCCAAACCATGAATACCGTTAGGTCTGTAAAAGGTGATAAAACACAAAGAATTAGAATATTGATAGTTGTTAAGAGAGGTTTTATGCGACTGTGATTTCCTACATCCTTACCAACGTATTTAGTATATGAAGGAGCAAACCGCCATGTCACAGCGATGAAAGTAATCGACACAATAACCAACCCCAATAAAGAGAACCTAAAATTCATCCAGTTTAAAAGAACAGCTGAGATAGGGAAACTAAAAATCCCAAAGAGAGTACATATCAAGCTGTTTTCAAAATGAAATCCATAGTTATTATGTCTCAAAATGCAAAAAGTAACATGAGATAAAAGCGTTTCCAAAAACACCCCGAAAATAATAGCACTTAGATATATGGCGAGCGCTTTAGATAAATTAACAATTAGAATTGTCAATCCATAATTAATTTTGAGAGAATCTTCTCTAGAGAATTCAAAATAGTTTACCATTTTTTTTAAAAGCAAATCAGATAATCTCTCTTCGATACTATTTCCCATTGGATTGCTCCTCTCTTACAAAAACAATGATAATACAGAAATTGAATCGACAACGAAACTTTCAAAAGAAACGGTTTTCATTTCATAAGTGTTAAGATAATGTTTTTTGCTTCTCTTTTAATTTAAATAGTAACCCTTTTAGATAACGTACTGATACATTACATTTTTGTCCATCAATCATTTGAATTAATTTTGTTTTAGTATTGACTACTTCAATATTGTTAATATTAACCACAGTAGACTGGTGACAACGATAAAATGCACTGTTGTAAGCAGAAATGTCCTTGATATTTGCATAAAATTCTAATTGCCGATTAAGCAAATGAACACTCAATTTATGAGCTACAGGTGTTGTTTCAAAAAATAAAATGTCATCTATTACAAGCTTGATGTCTGTGTAATTACTGCGTATCAGGATAAATTCTCGTTTATCAGGAGAAAACTTACTAATCCGATCAACGGTAGTATTTATTACTTCGATTATCTTTGGTTTAAGTTCCTCTTCACTCTTTTTCTGAATGAAGTCTAAAGCTTCAACTTTATGCAAAAAAGAAAGAAACGCCATCTCAGTATGGCTAGTGATGAAAACAATTTTTGCATGCGGATAACTTTCTCTTAACTGAGATGCTAAGATTATCCCATTCATTTCATGATTTAGTTCAATATCTAGTAAAAATAAATAATCATGTTGTTCCTGCGTTCTCCACTTTAGAATATCGTTTGGAAGATCAGTAGAAAGTTCTAATCGAGCATCTAAATCTACCATCATCAAATAATTCTTTACAATACGTTCAATTGATTGCCGTTGATCCTTATTATCCTCGCAAATAAATATCTTTAGCATTTGTATTCTCCTTCTTAATTAACAGTTAAAATTTGACAAAACTTATTGTCCTGAATAGATGTTTCTAGGGATAAATGGGCTTCGTGTGCAACAATAGAATCAAGGTTAGATAAACCCAAACCTCTATTCGATCCTTTTGTTGAATACCCTGAAACCTTCAACTGGTGAAGAGGTGGTAAATTTTCAGATACCGAGTTTGAGATAATAAAACTTACACTTCCCATATCTTTTAAAATGGCACATTCAATAAACCCTTCAGATTTCGCCATTCGGGTTGCTTCTACAGCATTATCTAAAATAATGCCAAGAGAGCGAACTAAAACTAATTCATCAACTGCAACAGAATCGACTTCATTAAAAACAAAAATTGATACCTTAGTTCTTTTTGTATCCACTGAATTGAGTTTAGATAAAAAAATGCTCTTTAAAGAAACTACCTTTAGATTTCCTAACTCCGATAGTTCTAATGAATTATCAAAAATTGTTTTTGATGTTTCCAAAATATTCTGTTTAAAGTATTTCGTAAGTTCTTCAAGATTACCTCGCTCGATATAATTTCCCATTGAAATTAACATATTCTTATAATCGTGTTTAAATGCTCGAAGGTCACTATACTTTTTTTCAATGTCAGTCGCATATTGTTTAAGATAGTGTAAATAATTCTCAATTTCCTTATTTTTATAATACTTTCTTGCACTGAAAACAAAAATTGAAGCAGAAAAAAGAGATAAAAGAGAATACACGATGACGAAGTAACTATTGATCATTTCCATTTCTCGTTGATTTGTAACATGGCGCTCCATCGTAATTACGATAAAGTGTATGAGAAACGTTCCTGTTGCAATTAATGAAATCATCGGCATGTACAAATCATTCTCAAACAAAGAAGTCGTATTTACAAGCTTTCTAAAAGCAAAAGAAAGTAATAAAGCTACAATAACCGTATAAAAAAATCGGGTATATTCTCCTACATTTACATTGAACATAGGATTGATAAATAAAGTTAGATAGTCAGAAAATATAACAATGAGAATTGCAGAACTACTTGAAATCAAAGATTTATGTACCGTTGATTTGGCAACAAAAAAGTTCATTGCAATTAAATAGACCCACAAAAGACCAGTTGCAAATAATTCGAACTGTAAGTACACAAGTGAAAAAATTACAGCACTAATCACACTTAAAACAATAAATTTTCTATTTTTTTCTCGAAGTATTCTAAAACTTAAACTACACATCAAAAAATATTGGACAGATAATAAGATAATAGTTATCAACACGATCCACCTTCCCTAACATAAAATATGCACCCATTTATTACTACCACTTTAAACAGTCAAAAAATAATAATGTTATTTAACTCTATTGCATTTCTTTTCTTCACTTTTTCTATAAATATTCGTTTTCATTACAAATAATACAGTATATTTAATTATATTGCGACATAAATTAAATACACTGTAGTTTTTTTTAGGGATTATATTGTTATCTAATAGACTTACCATTTGGTCCTGTATAAGAGTACCAACCGATACCTTCATACTTCCATCCGTATTTCGTGATATTGTCACGTTCAGCGGCATTCAGCGTGTAGAAATGTTCGCCGTTGTAACGATTGTATAGACGATAAACTGGATCGTCACTTGTTGGAGCTTGCCAACCAATACCTTCGTAATTCCAACCAATTCTTCTTAGATTATCTCGTTCTCCAGTATCTTGAGTGTAGAAGTGTTCTCCGCTATTTGGATTATACATGCGATACATAGGTATTGTTCTTACTGCACTACGAGCAAACCGACTCATTTGATCTTGTTGTAACTCTTCTTTTGGTGCTTGAGTCGCTTCAGCTTCAGACTGTCCTTCTTTCACTGGCGCTTCTAATTTTACTTCTTCTCCATTTACAATTGCTGTTTGCTCTTCGCTAGAACTATTGCTAGTTACTGTTTGTTGCGTAGTGTCATAAGTTGCATTATTCCCTGCTTCTTCCGCGAGGGCATTTTGTGTAGGAATCGTCCAAGTTGATAAAATAGTTGCACAAATCAACACTGTCCATTTATTTTTCATTTGATTTAATCCTCCGTCTTTTCATTAAAAAATTATATGATCAGAACCTTAAAAAATAAAACCGCATTATCGCTTGCTTTTTTTAGTATATCTTCTATAACTGACTAAAAAGGCATGCATAACATGCCATCAGACTGTAGACAAACCTTGACACGAACCATTTCCAGCAAGAAGAATTGATCTTCGATGAACATTCGATCAGCTACCGAGGCATCACGTCCGATTACGCCAGTCCGAGCCGTTTCAGTAGAAAGAGAACCATAAGAGATCAGTTTACGAAAAGCCGGATGGTCATTGATCGAAAAGCGATAAGCACCATGATCCGTTGTTCCTGTCAAATATTCCCGCATCAATGCATGACTGGTCACATCTTGCGCGTATCTTTTTTGCAGACCTTGCGAGAAATTATAGGTACTAGTAGTAGAATCAATTCCCGAAGTGGCAAAAGCGGCCAATTCTTGTTGCAGGGCAGGATTATTGGAAGATAATTCATACAAGCTCGCATTCGTTTTGAGTAAGTCTGCAGTGGCGACGCCTAAGGAGGAACCTAATTGGTAAAAACTATATAACCAAGTCCTGCTCCTAGGATAGCAGAAACTACTGTAGCAGAAGCAGGGAGGGAAACCAATGCAGAACTTAATGTAGCACCAACAGCAGAAAAAGGAGAGAGGAAAGAGGAGAAACTGACGCCACCGATTAAAGGAACCAATGCTGCGTTGTGCGGATCTGGTTCTAGGGTAGTGACAGGGATACGAGAGATAGACGGGAGTTCAGGAACAACTTCGGTCGTCGCATGTTGTTCTGCTTTAATCGTATACGTTTCTTGGGCGTGCGTTTGGATAGGCGTGGCAGCAAATGGCAGAAGTGTCAACACAACAAAAAACAAATGAGTGAGTTTTTTCATGTTTTCTCCTTTCAAGAACACGTGCGGCTGATCGACAAGGGGGTCTTTTGCACCTCCGTTCATTCGTATTCGCTTACACATTTAATTATTCTTGAAAAAACAAAAGAATACAAGGCGTAATAGAAAAAATCAATTTAAAAAAATGTTTTTTATATTATTGGTGTTTCCTTCGTGTATTCTCATGGAAGACAGTAGTTATGTCAAATAATCGTTTGTTTTGGATGCATAATCGTTCGCGTAACTGATAAAGAAAAAGAAGGGAGGAATTTATTTGTTTTGGAATTAAAGTTATTTAATGTTTGCTTTTTTATTATGTAAAAATAACTTTATTTATAAAAAAGAGGTTGTGACTGAAGTGGTCAGCTTCAAGAAATAAGAAGGAATTGACGAAAATTGCTTCTCAAATTTTTGTAAAATATCGGCTTATTTTTCGAAGAAGCTACTTCTGGAACACCGTTTATTCGGAAAAAAAGGTCTGTGACAAGACTTTTGTCACAGACCTTTTGCTTTTTATTGATCCTGCGATTACTCGTCGCAATTTTTGTGAGAGCTTTTTCGCAAACTCTTTCTTAAAAAGTGTTCAAGAGACAATCTCTTTTATCAATCCGCTACTTCTTCTTTCTTAGCGAAACTCCAAATCAGTCCGATAACAAAACCGATAACTGCTGGTACGATCCACCCCATCCCCAATTTGAAAAACGGCAAGTAGCTTTCCGCAACATGTAAAAGATTTTGAACGATAGGGGTTTGCTTGATAGATTCTGGGCAGGCATTCAACCCATCAAAAATCGAAGCAATCAACGTAAAATAGGTAGTCATCCGATAAACAGCTGTACGCTGCTTAAACAAAGGACCAACCAACACTAACAGAATCAATGTCATTGCTAATGGATAGATGAACATCAAAACAGGCAATGAAAATTGAATGATATTCGTCAAGCCAACATTTGCCGCTAAACAGGGAAGGATACTGGCAAGTGCAACAAAAAAGGCGTAATTTCTTTGCGGGAACAAATCTGTGAATGTTTCTGCAAAAGCTGTAATCAAACCAATACCAGTCTTCAAACAAGCTAATATAACGATGAATGCTAATAAGATACTACCATAAGTGCCTAAATAATGATCAGCAATCTGAGCCAGCGTGATTCCGCCATTTTCACTTAGAGCAAAGCTACCTAAGCTCATAGCACCTAAATAAGCGAGCAAAGTATAAATGATTCCCATCAATATAATGCTGATCGCACCAGATTTGATCGTGTCTTTAGCAATTTCAGCAGGTTTTGTTACACCCATGTTTTGGATCGTCGTAACGATGATGATTCCAAATGCTAAAGCAGCAAGCGCATCTAATGTGTTATATCCTTGAGTAAATCCTGTGAAAAAAGCATGGTCTTGGTAATTTGGCTGAATAGGCGCTTGATTGACAGAGCCTAGTGGATTCAAAAAAGCAAGGAGAAGCAATGCCCCTAATAAAGCCAAAAATGCAGGATTCAGGAATTTTCCAACATAATCTAATATCTTTGTCGGTTTTCTTGAAAACCACCAAGCCAGCACAAAAAATACAATACTGAAAATTGCTAGATATAGCGTCTGTCTGCTAGGATCGATAAATGGTGCTAAACCAATCTCGAAAGATGTGGTTGCAAGGCGAGGTAAAGCAAAAAACGGTCCGATAACTAAGTAAAGCAAGATGGTAAAAACCATCGCATATGTTTGATTTATCCGTTTTGCTAATTCATATACACCTGAGCTTTTCGATACACCAATGGCAATCACTCCTAAGAAGGGAAGACCGATACCGGTAACCAAGAAACCTAGATTCGCCCAAAAGGTAGCAGCACCTGCTTCTTGACCCAAATGAACGGGAAAGATAAGATTTCCAGCACCAAAAAATAGACCGAAAAGCATGGAGCCTATAAAAAGATAGTCTTTAAATGATAATTTTTTTGTCATACATAACTCCTTTACGGTTTTTTTAAAAGTAACAAAATTTCGAAAAATATGCAACAATTTTCAGAAAATTACCTATATAAAACGATGGTTATTTAATAACACAAGTGATAAAATAAAAGCGCTGAATCATCTGAGGAGGAAACATCGTGACAAAGTCGAGATTAGAAGCATTTACTGATGGAGTAGTGGCCATCGTTTTGACAGTTCTTGTATTAGACATCAAGATTCCTGATCCATCTGGTATCCATTCTTTATGGGCCATCCGAAATACATTATTAGCTTATGCAATCAGTTTTATATTTGTTGCGGTAATCTGGGTGAACCATCATCGTATATTCCAGATGGCAGAACGCATCAATTACCGAGTGGTCTGGTCGAATATCTTTTGGCTCTTCTGGCTGACTTTATGTCCTTCCGTTACTAGTTGGGTCGGGCGTAACCCTGAAGCTTTTTGGCCTGAGATGGCTTATGTCTTAGTATACACGATGTGGAGTTTTTCTTTTGGTATATTGATGAGGCAAATCATGAAAGCAAATAAACCAGATTCCCATGTCGTGAGAGTTTTGTCAAAGGACCATCGAAGTTTTATCTCCATGTTTATTAACTTATGTTTGATTGCCGGTATCTTTTTTGTACCGATGATTGGGTTATTCGGACGTTTTTTCGTATCTGGTATTTGGATTTTTTCCTATAAAAAAGCAGATGCCTATTATCAGCGGTTGTTTCCGGGGAAATAAAAAGAGCTGTGACAAAAATATTGTCACAGCCCTTTTTCCGAATAAACGGTGTTCTCCTGCCACCTCCTCGGTCACAAGTCACAATATTCAACAAACATGAGAAGCTGTTTTTTTGAAATTGATCCTTGTGACTCATAGTGAAACGGCAGGCTCACAACCTCTTTCTTACTTCTTACGTTCATATTTCATATGATAGATCAGTAAGAGAAGCAAGAACCACACAGGTGTCAGTAATAAAGCGATTCTCGTATCTTTTCCTAGGAACAAGACGACACACACAAAGGCCATATAAAGAAAGACCAAATAATTACTCAATGGGTACAGCGGCATTTTAAATGAATGAGCTTTTTTGCCGATGATACTTTTACGATATTTCATATGCGTGTAGACAAGCATACTCCAAATAAACAAGAAACAAGTAGTGGCAATACTGCTTACGAGTGTGAATACTTCACTAGGCATCACGTAATTCAAGATAACCGAAATGAAAATGACGATCGTAGAAAATGTCAAAGCATTCCCTGGAACATGATGTGTTGTTAACTTTTTGAATTTTTTAGGAGCACTTCCTTCTTGTGCTAAAGAACGAAGCATACGTCCTGTACTGTATATGGCGCTGTTGCAGGCAGAAGCTGCTGCACTTAATACGACTAGATTGATCAAGGATGCAGCAATCGTGATCCCAATTTCCGAAAATACCTCTACAAATGGACTATTATCTGGATTCAAGCTATTCCATGGATAGATGGCCATAATGACAAAAAGAGAGCCTAAGTAAAATAAGATGATCCGGATAGGAATATTATTGATAGCTTCCGGCAATACTTTTTCAGGATTTTCTGTTTCCCCAGCGACTAATCCAACTAATTCGATCCCAGCAAAAGCAAAGGTCACCATTTGGAAAGCCAAGATGAATCCTTTAGCACCAGTCGGAAAGAATCCGCCATGAGACCATAGATTCGTGATGCTGGCTGTGCCAATATCTGTCGTATAGTGGGTGAGGATCATATAAGCACCTACGAGGATAAAGGCAATGATCGCTACAACCTTGATCAAGGCAAACCAAAACTCTAACTCACCAAACAATGATACAGCCACCATATTCAAGCAAAGAAGAAGACCTAATGCAATCAGTTCAGGAAGCCACTGAGGAACACCAGGTGCCCAGTAGCGTACATACATCCCAATGGCTGTTAAATCTGCCATTGCAATCGATACCCAGCAGAACCAATACGTCCAACCAGTGATGAAAGCCGCTTTTTTGCCAAGATATTCTGCAACAAAATCCAGAAAAGAATGGTTATTAGTGTTTGATAACAGAAGTTCGCCTAACGCACGCATAATGAAAAAACAGATACATCCAGTGATGAGATAGGCGAGCAATATCGAAGGGCCAGCTAGCTGGATAGACTTTCCGGAGCCTAAAAACAGCCCCGTTCCAATCGCTCCGCCAATAGAAATCAGTTGGACATGTCTATTTTTCAGTCCACGCTGCAGTTCTTGCTCTTCATTCATTTTTAAATCATCCTAACTAAAAAAGTTTATATTACTTCCATATTAAGAGAGTTTTCTGAAAAACACAACTAAGATTCCAAAATTTTCAGAAATTTACTATTTATGAGTAGGCGCAAAAAAAGAACTGCGGTAAACGCCGCAGCTCTCTGTCCCAATCGGCGATTGATCCTAAGCATTTAAAATACGTGAAAGGAATTCTTTTGTACGTTCTTCTTTCGGATGGACAAAGATATCTTCTGGTGTACCTTCTTCTGCAATCACACCTTTATCCATAAAAATGACACGGTCAGATACATCTTTTGCAAATTCCATCTCATGCGTCACGATAAGCATCGTCAAGCCAGTATGTGCTAAGTCTTTGATCGTATTAAGCACTTCACCAACCATTTCAGGGTCTAACGCCGAAGTAGGTTCATCGAATAACAATACATCTGGATTCATCGATAATGCCCGAGCAATTGCGACACGCTGCTTCTGCCCGCCAGACAATTGTGCTGGTTTAGCTTCGACATAACGATCCATACCAACTTTTTCCAGATTTTCGATTGCTACTTTTTTGGCAGTTTCTTTATCTCGTTTCAGGACAGTTGTTTGTCCAGACATACAGTTTTCCAAGACGTTCATATTATTGAAGAGATTGAAGGATTGGAAAACCATACCTAGATTTGTTCGATATTTAGGTAAATTATATTTAGGAGCTAATACATTTTCTCCATTATAAATGATCTCGCCGCCTGTTGGTTTTTCTAGCAAATTGATACAGCGCAAGAAAGTAGATTTACCAGAACCAGAAGAACCGATGATCGTCACAACTTCACCTTTGTTGACTGTCACGCTGATATCTTTCAATACTTCATTTTCACCGAAGCTTTTTCTTAGATGGTTGATTTCAATAATTTTTTCACTCATGATTCTTCCTCCTTATTCCTGCAAATTTGAATTGTCGATTTCTTCAAGCTTTGTGTAAGCAGAAGGTCCATCGATTTTCTTTTCTACCGCACGCAGGATTCTGGTGATCGTAAAGGTCATGACTAAGTAGATGATCCCGACGATCGTAAATGTTTGGAAGAATTGGAAATTCGCACCGGAAGCAGAGTTCCCCTGGAAGAACAAGTCAGCTACGCCGATTACACTTAAAACGGCTGTATCTTTGATATTGATAACAAATTCATTCCCCGTTGCCGGCAAAATATTCCGTAAAACTTGTGGAATAACAACTTTTCTCATCGTTTGGCCATGGGTCATACCAATGGCTTGCGCAGCTTCGAACTGTCCTTCATCTACTGCAAAAATTCCCCCACGGACGATTTCTGTCATGTAAGCTCCAGTATTGAGAGAGACGATAAACAAAGCGGCAATCGTTCGATTCAACGAAATACCAAAAGCGAGTGCTAGGCCGTAGAAGATGACCATTGCTTGTACCATCATCGGTGTTCCGCGGAATATTTCGACATAGATAGATAGAAGTGCATTTCCGATTTTTTGGAAGAAGCGAGTCAGTGCATTTCCTGATTCAGGTACCGAACGGAAGACACCAATCAGTAATCCAAGTGTGGTACCGACAACTGTCCCGATCAATGCGATGAACAAGGTAAGTCCAGCACCTCGTAAGAACATATTGCCGTATTGTTTCCAAATCGTAGTGAAGTCAGAAATGATGCCGGGTTTTTCTTCACTATCAGTTGCAGCAGGCTGATCTTTGACTGCTTGGTCCATGATTTTTGTTCGTTCATCGTTAGAGATGCCAGAAAGAATCTGGTTTACTTTTTGGATATCTGGGTCGCCTTTACGCATACCAACAGAAATCTGAACATCTTCCGGGTTTGTCTGGAAGCCATCTGCACCACTGAATTCGAGCATTTCCAAGTCTTTGTTCACACTAGTTGCCGTTACACCTTCCGGACGTTCGCTGACATAACCATCGATCATTCCAGAAGCTAACGCTGTTCTCATGGCTGAGAAATTATCCATTGCTTGTTGTTTCTGCACATCCGGTATCTGATCGATCACAGTATAATGGAAGGTATTTAACTGAGCAGTAATCTTTGCTCCAGAAAGATCTGCTAAACTTTTTGCTTTTGCGTATTTGCCATCTTTCTGGACTACTACTACTAATTGTGATTCATAATATGGATCGGTAAAATCAATTTCTTTTCGTCGTTCAGCAGTAGGGCTCATTCCGGCGATGATCGCATCGATCTTGCCTGATTGAAGGGCAGGAGCCAGACCATCCCATTTTGTTTGGACGATGACTAATTTTTTCCCTAAACCATCTGCTACTTTTTTAGCGATTTGAACATCATAACCGCCGGCGTAACTATTTTGGCCTTGGATTGGCAAGGCGTTATTCTCGTCTGTTTGTTGAGACCAGTTGAAGGGTGCATACCCAGCCTCCATACCTACGCGAAACTCATCGCTCGGTGTTTTTTCATCTGCATTTGCCAAAGATCCCACACTGAATAGTGAGAAGACAAAAGCAAATAGTACGGCAACTGAAACCATATTTTTTTTCATTTTTTTCTCCCTTTCTGATTATATGATACACGAGCGGTCTAGATGAAATGCGGTAAAGCTTTATCTGAAAAAATAAAAAGCGACCGATTTATAGATATAAAAAGGCCGCTAAAATTCCATAAGGTGATAAACCTCTCACAAAACATAGCGCAACTTAGCATCACTGCTAAGACAGTCCGCAAGCTCTTAACTTGCGTCCCAACATACACTTCAAGCAAAAAAGTGTACATTTCGGCGATCCTCCCTATTCCTGCTTCTCCATGTTTGCTTCACTCCACAGGGTTAATGATTCTCGCGACCTCTACCTCATTGATTGAGGCATCTCGTATTCAGTTATTTATACAAAAAAAGTTTACGATACTCGAGAGGCTTTGTCAATCTATAACTGCTGTTTTTTGAAAAATACTGATAAATATAGAAATCTTTACTTTTACCGAAAAAACAATCAAAATGTGAATCATCTATCTATTGCAAACGATAGTATAATTATACACAAAAATGTATGTAACACAATAAAAAAAGAACTGAAACAGAAAATTTCCTGCATCCAGTTCCACCTCGATTATTTAAGCAGCCGCTTTCTTTGGCTCACGTCCTAGGATCGCTTGCAAAAGAACAACGACACCGTAAATGGCTAATATTAGATAAATCAAACTTGAGTATTGGGTGATTCCCCAGCCCCATGTTCGATAAACGGCTAATGTAATGGCTAAAACAATTGCGGCAATCACGTTGAATAAAGCAAAAGCCCAAAGATTTCCGTTTTCTTTGCGTACAAGGTAAAAAACAGAGAAATAAACACTTAACGCTAACCAGGCGATGCAAGCCAGAATAACGCCCCAGTAAATAAAGAATGGTAACATATCGATTCACCTCACTTTTATACAGCAGTATTGTAACACGTTTTCATTCTTTTGTCAGTGTGGATTGTGATAAATTGTTCAAATGTCCCTCACACTTTTTTATTCCTATTTTTCACACTTTTCAACAATAAATTTGTTTGAGTATGGGCTATAATGGAAAGTGAGGTGACAAAACATGAAACAAGGAACAGTAGACGAAGTAGCAAAAGAGATATTGACTCATCAGAAAATCACGTTTTTGACCGGTGCTGGGGTATCCACACCTTCTGGAGTGCCAGATTATCGATCACTGACAGGAATCTACCACGGAATGGAACAGCCGGAATACTTGCTGAGTCATCAAGCAATGGTGAATGAACCGGATAAATTCTATCAATTTGTCAAAAAGATCTATCATCCTGAAGCAAAACCAAATATTATTCATTTAGAAATGGCACATCTGGCGAAAGAAAAAAATATCTGGGTCGTTTCGCAAAATATCGACGGGTTGCACGCAAAAGCTAAGAGCCCGCAACTCGTCAATTTTCATGGAAGTTTGTATCAATGTCATTGTCGAAAATGTAAACAAACAGTAGACTGGAAAGAATATCTTCACAGCGACAAACATCAAGCATGCGGCGGACAAATACGCCCAAACATTGTGTTATATGGTGAAGGATTTCAAGATGAAGTCATTGAGCAGGCGGCTTACGCCGTCAGCCAAGCAGAGCTGGTCGTCATTGTTGGAACGAGTTTTCAAGTTCATCCATTTTGTGATCTGGTACAATTTCGCCAACCGTCAGCCAAAATTTTAGTAATCAATCAAACGCCTGTTTATTTAGCGGAACCTTATACGTTTATTCAGGAAGACGGAGCGGTTGTTTTCAAAAAAATACAAGAATTAGGAGTAGACTATGACTGAATTCAAAACAGAAAAAGAAAAGATGATTGCAGGCGAGCTTTATTTTGCCAATGACCCTGAGTTGGTTGCCGACCGTATGTTTGCAAGAAGTCAAAGCCAAATCATCAACCAAGCCGAATCAGCGGAATTGCGATCCCAATTGTTGAAAGAAACATTTGGTCGTACAGGGAAAAAAATCTATATGGAGCCAGTTATCAATTTTGATTACGGATATAATATATTTGTCGGTGAGAATTTTTATGCAAATTTCAACTGTACATTTTTAGATGTCAGCACAATCGAAATCGGTGATAACTGCATGTTCGCTCCCAATGTCCAGCTGTATACGGCAACACATCCATTACATCCAGTGAAACGTAACAGTGGTTTGGAGTACGCAAAACCCATAAAAATCGGTGATAATGTTTGGTTAGGCGGAGGCGTGATCGTCACGCCGGGTGTCACGCTAGGAAACAATGTAGTGGTCGGCGCAGGTTCGGTTGTGACCAAATCTTTCCCCGACAATGTAGTGATTGCAGGAAATCCTGCTCGTATCATCAAGACAGTAGAGGAAGAACCGTTAGAAGAGTCTCTTGAAACATTACGTCAAAAGATTGATACGATCGATCGAGAATTAGTTGCTTTATTAGAAAAAAGAATGGATACAGTAACTAAAATAGGACAAGTAAAAAAAGAAGGAAACCAAGCAGTTTATGATGAAAAAAGAGAGCAGCAAGTATTGGATAAAGTTGCTAAACTGCTGAAAAATAAGGGATACAAGGAAACAATAACAAACACATATGTTGATTTGATGAAACACTCGCGCGAATACCAAAACAAAATGAAGGAGGAATAAGTGTGATCGAAGGAGAGGCACGACGAAAACAAATCATGCAAACCTTGGCAAATACAGAAAAACCAGTGAGTGCTAGCAAGTTTGCGAAAACTTTTGGAGTCAGCCGTCAGATTATTGTCGGTGATATTGCTTTACTACGAGCGGCAGGTAAAAGTATCGTGGCAACAGCAAGAGGTTATATCCTTGAAACAGAAGAAACCAATACTGGACATATCAGTAAAATCGCGGTCCAGCACGGAAAAGATCAAACAGACGAAGAGTTGAGACTCATCGTTGAAAATGGCGGCGAAATCATTGATGTAATCGTAGAACATCCGCTTTACGGTGAATTAACAGGTACGTTGCACATTAAAACGCCACAAGACATCGATTCATTTATGAGACGTTATCAAAAGAGCAATGCTTCTTTATTATCCGAACTCACAGGAGGAATCCATCTGCATACGATCCGATACCCAGAAAAGCATATGCTGAAAACAATCAAGCAAAAACTAGCTGAAGCAGGTATCTTGTACGAAGGATGACTAGCTCCATAAAAAACAGTACCGAAGAACTGGCGAAATTTAAACGCCAGTTTTTTTATTTTCAAGAAAAAGGTGTTCGCTTTGTCTGCACAAAGTATTGTACGCTTTTTTTGTAACATAACTAGCAAGATAATGGGGGCGGATATGAGATGGATCCAAATAAGCAAGACCAAGGAGCGTTGGAAGCACAAAAAATCAAGCTGTATTATAACGAGGTTGGTGAGGAAAAATTAGATCAATACATAGAGACGCTCGCGCACAGCCTAATTAAATTCATCCGAAACTTTGAGGACTCTGAATACGTATCTGAAAGATTAAAAAAATTTTCTGAAAATTTTTCTGAGAATATTTACACTTACAATCGAAAGTGGCCATTATGGAATGACCTTTACAAAGCAACTCGCTCTTCTGAAGCACTCCATCTAGAAACAATTTTTAGAGATGCAGGATTTAACAAACCTTCCTTCGATTCGCAAGACTTATCAGTAATATATAAGCAAGCAGAAGAGCTTTTAAACGAAAAAAAAGAAGAGCTGATAGTAGAGATACTAAAGGGAAATCCAAACGTTGAACTGTATATCTCTTATGATCCTAAGGCTGAACAAGGAAAGCTATTAAATAAGAAGCTGAAAAATGGCGAGTATAAAACAAAAGAAGAACGGATAGAAGCTTTAGCAGATGGGTATGAACATCGAGATGAAAAAGCGAAAGATATTGAGAAGGATATCATTCAAGGAGTAGATGAAACGGAAATAGGAGCTATGATACGGCTGATATATCCTCTTGAAAAAACAGTGAGAGATAGAGTGAATTTTTATAAAAACGACCACATAATTTTAGCACCATGGGCTAAAAACAAGGAACTTACTGATCTATGGAGCGGTGTGATTTCACCAAATGAAGAAAAATTCGTGGGATTAAAAGAAAGCCTGATCCATAAGAGTGAACAAGAAAAAATTTTATTGACTTATGGAAACGGAAAAGAATTCAACGCTACTTTTCATGATTTAGAAGAGAAGAATTACAAATGGGAAAGCTGTGAGAAGTATATAGAAATAATTGCAGAAATGTTAGAGGAGAAAAATGGGATACAAGGAAAGCTAAACCAAGATGTTTTTGAAAATTTCGACCAGTATATCCCTTCTACAAAAAGACAAGGACAACTATGGGGAGAATTTCAACGAGTCAGTCGTAAGTTTGAAGAATTCCATTTAGAGAATATAGTAGGATGGGATGAGTTCATGAAAAAAGCGTATCCTGAACAAGGGTTTAAGCATTCCTTGAATCAATGGTTTGGGAAAATGTCAGTAGAACTAGCAAAAGAAAACCCGAAAATAGAACTCGGTGTTTTTTATGATCCAGCTTGGGAAAGCGTAAAAAATTTAGAATTTTATACGCCAATTTCAAAAACAAAATGGAAAAAGCGTGTAGAATCGACAGAGAATGCTATTGCTCAAAAATTGCATCTGGCTGAAACTTCAGATACGTTACACCATTTATATCATAATGAGAGCTCATTAGGTGGTCGGATTTATTATTATGACAGAAAAAATGTGTTGACTAATGTAGCTCCTTGGGCCAAGTCAAAAGAGCTTGGTACAGTTTGGTCAAGAAGTAGTAGAGAAGAGACTTTGACATTTCTACTTCCACAGATGGATGGACAAAGTGATTTATCTGCTTCAATTAAACCGCAAGAGCACCGGAAAATCAGTTTATTTGTGTCAGAAACTGGAAAATATGCAGATGAGGATAATTTTCGACAGAAAAACCCTACAAAAGCAGAGCATACGATAGAGTCTATTGATGGCTATATTTCTGCTACGATAGGTGCAATCTTCAAAAACCAAAGGAAATTTTATGATCCAGATTTCAGACAACATTTTTATGAGAATTTTACAAAATATATCCCATCAGATAAAAAACATTGGGAGCTATGGGACGATTTCCAAAAAGTCAGTAGAAGCTTTGAGGAATTCAAATTAGAAAACATATATAAAAAATTAGATATCAATTTTGAAATACCAATGACGTGGTCTAAGGAATTAACCCTCATATCCTACTTGCATAAGATTAAAGGGGAGATAGCGGTAGAAATAGTAAAAAGAAATCCCATGACTGAATTGACACTTTTTTATGATCCGATACAAATTTATGCAGCATACGATGTTATTGGCTGGACTAATTCTGATTATTCTGATTATTCTGATAGTGATACTAGCAATTCTAGTGATAGTAGCAGGCGTAGCATAGATATCGATCAATATGCTGATAAGATAGAACGGCGTGGTACTGATAGAGCTGGTATATTAGATATTGAAGAAAAATTTGCAAAAGGAACGGAAAGGGAGAATGAAAAATGTATCGGTAGGATACTCAGATATGCATTTCACAATAAATCAGAGTTAGAAGGAAGAATTGTTCTGTTTGATCGTCATAAACAAATTGCCGATAGATTACCATGGGAAAAAGAAGAGATTGCAGAAGCGTGGAGAAATGCATGCAAAAGTGTCGTTCTTACACCTAGCATTAATAATGAAAATAAACTTCATGAAAAGAAGGAAAGCGAAACAAGTTTACACCAATCAATAGACACTCAGGTAAAACATCGAAAGAGTCCAGAACAGTTGATAAAAAAACAGCCACAGCAGTTATCGAGTCTTTTAAAAACAGTGGGTATAAGGAATGAACAGCCATCAACAAGCACCGATCAACTAATAAGTGCTTCCACATCCCAAGTTGGACAACAAAGAATGGCACAAATCAGACAGCAAGAAGAGAGAGAAACTTCGGCTAATAAAAAGCCATGTGTACGAGAAATAATAAGATTCTATGAACGTTAAAAAGAGATAGACTTAAAAAAATGCTAAAAACAATCAAGCAAAAACTAGCTGAAGCAGGTATCTTGTACGAAGAATGACAAGCACCATAAAAAAACACCGAAGAACTGGCGAAATTTAAACGCCAGTTTTTTTGTTTTCAAGAAAAAGGTGTTCGCTTTGTCTGTATGAAAGTAATGTATACTTTTTTATAACAAAATAATGGGGGCGGATATGAAATGAATCCTGAAAAACAAGAAGAACAAAGAATTGGCTTATGTATTGATAAGGAATCTGGGCGTAAGAGATTTGAAGGAGTATACTGTACTGATTATCTAACTGCTATAACAAATACTATGTTCGACCATGCGAAACAGCTTTCTGATAAGAAGTTCCAGCAGCACTTTTTTCAAAACTTCACGGAGTATCTTTCCCCTGAGATCAAAGGATGGGTTTTATGGAACGATTTCCAGAAGGTGAGCAGGAAGTTTGAAGAGCTAAAACTAGAGAATATCTATAATAATCTAAATCTAACTTTTGATGGTACATCACAGCTTTCTGAGAAGGAAAGAGTCAACGATTATTTGTACGACTTGAGAGGACAGATAGCCGTAGAAGTAGCAAAAACGAATCCAAGAATCGATTTTTATCTTTACTATGATCCTGAATATGAAAATGCAAGGGATGAGATAAGTGCTATTGGTGCTGGTGACTTAATGACTATAGTAGCAAATTGGAGTGTTAATGTAGCATTTGAAGAAAGACAAGTTGCTAATGGAGGTGAAGAGAGTTATCCCAGTCACACGCTCCGTTATGTTTATCATAACAAAGAAGAACTGGCAGGAAGGGTGTATTTATATGGAGAAGGGCATGATAACAGTGTTGTTATGTACGATTTAAAAGGTAAGCTGACTGATGTAATGCCTTGGGAAAGAGATGAGGGTCTTGCTGTGACATGGAAAGAAGAATGTAGGATTACGAATCTTACGTTGGATCCAGCCTATGCAGCCAATCATTTACAGCAAAGCAGTACAGTAAGGCAAAACAGTGGAGAAGAAAAAGATATAAAAGAATTTGCTGATAAAAATCCAGTGTTTGAAAATGAACTTAGAGAAGGAGAGGAAAAAAATATTCCTTCCACTCCTGATGCTTCTGCTTCTGATCTTAAGATTGTAAACGAACAAGCCAAAAATTTAGAGAGTACTACCCCAAGCAGTACAGTAAGGCAAAACAGTGGAGAAGAAAAAGACATAAAAGAATTTGCCGATAAGAATCCAGTGTTTGAAAAAGAACTTAGAGAAGGAGAGGGAAAAAATATTCCTTTCATTTCTTACTCTTATAGTTTTGGTCTTAACTCTCTAGCTGAACAAGAACATTACAAAAGAATTGCCAGAATTGCCCCAAGCAGTACAGTAAGGCAAAGTGATAATCAAAGGATGTATATGATTTATGGAGAAGAAAAAGATATAAAAAAATTTCTCGATAAGCACCCGATGTTTGAAAAAGAACTTAGAGAAGGAGAGAAAAAAAATATTCCTTTCACTCCTTACGCCTATGCTTCTGAATTTAAGTCTAAAAACAAAAAGCTTATTTTGTGGAACGAAATCAATTCAATTATAAATTCTCGTAGGGAATTTCAACCAGAAAACCTTACAATAAGAAAAAATATAGATGCCTGTTTTGAAAAGATAATGTTAGAAGTCGCAAAAGAACGATCTGATATAACGATCGTGATGTGTAACGATTACAGCATTGATAAAGATGTGAGAATTGTTAATGGAAGCCGGATAGACTCACGTGCTGCAGCTCTCCGTTATATTTATCATACGCCAGAGCTTAGGGAGAAAGTAGTTTTCTACAATGGAGCACAAAACAGAATGGCACCATGGGAGGCAAATCCCGAATTATGGAAAGCATGTGTCAAAGACTTTGGCATGGATCTAAGACCAAATGAACAGTTGACTCAGCCAAAAAGTACGGCAAAACAAGACAATAGTACGAGGACAGAGACGCTAGTAGAAATAAATCCTTTGGAAAATAGAGAGGAATCAAAGCAAAAGACAGATCAAACGATTCAGCCAAAAAATACACATCAAGACAAGCCGTCACAACTAAAGGATTTAGCTTCTCGACATAACCATCAATCCTTATCAGATATCATGCAAGCAGCTGATATACAGCATAAAGAAAATAATCAATCAAACAACTGGAAACAAGATAGTCCAACAAAGCAAAATGTAAGTACAAATACACAAAAAGAAATATCGTTGATAAAAGCAGAATCTTGGGCAGACAGCAATGAATCGAAGCGAGTGGGACAGTTAATAAAGACGTGGGAAACTCCCTCCCAAACGACGAGTGCAACCACATTAGATTCAAGAAAACAGGGGTTAGGGCAACTTCTAGAAGACGTAACGACACGTAAAAGTTATCCTTCTGGAGATAAAAAACAGGTAATTCCCAATAAAGCTTTATCTCTATCCAAGACACAGCCACATCTTGAATTTTGATTTCAGGAAATTTCATTTTAAATTTAGTAGCGAAACATAAAAAAGGGGCTGTGACAAACGACGTGTCACAGCCCCTTTATTCCGAATATGTTCAAAAGCTTGCATCTGAGGTAATAAGCCTAACTAAACGAAAAATAGGAAGAGCTATTTTTGTTTGGCTGTTCTTATTACTTGATGCAGGACAGCTTTTTCACAACCTCTTTATAAAGCTTTCTTATGCCATTAGAATCGAAGGATCAATCCAAATCTCTATTCGATCACCAATACGCCTTCTTTTAATGCAAATGGATTTTGATCGTTGATGTGGTCATAGAACATCACACCGTTGATATGGTCGATTTCATGTTGAACGACGATCGATTCATAATTCTTCAAACGAATCTTGTGTTTTTCACCATTCATATCATAATAAGACACAGTGATTTTGGCGTGGCGAACGACATATCCTGGTACTTCTCGGTCAACAGATAAACAGCCTTCGCCTTCCCCTAAACAAGCATCTTGAACAGAATGGCTCAAAATTTTAGGATTATACATAACAGTACTTAGAGAAGGTTCATCTACCTCTGGGTCTGCACTTGGTACGTGAACAGCAATGATTCTTTTAGAAATATCTAATTGAGGCGCAGCTAAGCCAACACCGCCTCGTAAGTGCAATTCTTCAGCTTTGATTGGATCTTGGCTGTTTTTTAAGAACTCAAGCATCTCTTTTCCTAAAGAGAGATCTTCTTCGCTTAATGGAAGAGAAACTTCTTCTGCAACTTCGCGTAAGGTCGGATTTCCTTCACGAATGATATCATCCATTGTAATCATGGAATATGTACCCCTTTCTTAGAAGACTATATTCAAGTCTATTTTCGCATTATAGTTTACCACAAAAATGGAAAAGTAGTAGTAAGATTGTTTGAAAACTACTTTTTCTTAATGATTAACCACTTGATTTCCAGCCCGGTTTCAGGTAAAGTATAGCTGTGTGCTCTAGGCGCACGGCCTGCCACTTGGTTAAGCGAATCACCAACGTTTTACTCAGTCGCAGGGGAATAATCGAAAGAGGTGAAAGAAATGGCAATTTCAAAAGAACGCAAGAATGAAATCATCAACGAATATGCTCGCCATGAAGGGGATACTGGTTCTCCAGAAGTACAAATCGCTGTATTAACTGAAGAAATCAACCACTTGAATGAACATGCACGCGTGCACAAAAAAGACCATCATTCATACCGCGGCCTAATGAAAAAAGTTGGTCACCGTCGTAACTTGTTAGCTTACTTACGTAAAACTGACGTTCAACGTTACCGCGAATTGATCAAACGTTTAGGCTTGCGTCGTTAATTTTAGTCAAAAAGAGTGGGATTCACATGAATCTCACTTTTTTTACTCGTATATCAATTAAGCAAAATTCCGTGATCAAGCTAGATGGACTCCTACTAACCAAATGAAAGCTGCTCAAAAAACGGCTTTCGGCAGTTTTCATTTGTTTAGTAGCGTCTTGCTTTCACGAGAAGGAAAAGGAGAAGTTATGTCAGAAAAACAAGTATTCAAAACGACATGGGGCGGCCGTCCCTTACAAATCGAAGTCGGTCAGCTAGCAAAACAAGCAAACGGAGCCGTTTTAGTCCGTTATGGAGATACAGTGGTCTTAAGTGCAGCTGTGGCCTCTAAAGAAGCAAAAGATACAGACTTTTTCCCATTAACGATCAATTATGAAGAAAAAATGTATGCAGCAGGGAAAATCCCTGGAGGTTTCATCAAACGAGAGGGTCGTCCAAGTACAGAAGCAACATTGACTGCCCGTTTGATCGACCGTCCGATCCGCCCGATGTTTGCGGAAGGCTTCCGTAATGAAGTCCAAGTAACGAACATCGTGATGAGTGTAGAAACTGACTGTTCACCAGCTATGGCAGCGATGTTAGGTTCTTCTTTAGCACTATCAATCTCAGATATCCCATTTGATGGTCCAATCGCGGGTGTAGAAGTTGGTCGTGTAAATGGTGAGTATGTCTTGAATCCAACGGTAGAGCAAGCAGAACAAACAGATATCGAATTAACTGTTGCTGGTACGAAACAAGCGATCAACATGGTTGAAAGTGGCGCGAAAGAAGTTTCAGAAGAAGACATGCTTGGTGCATTGCTGTTTGGTTTTGACGCTATCAAAGAATTAGTTGCTTTCCAAGAAGAAATCGTTCAAGCAGTAGGAAAAGAAAAAATGGAAGTCACTTTACTGCAAGTTGATGAAGTATTGAAAAAAGAAATTTTTGATGCTTCTTACGCTACAATGAAAGCAGCAGTAATGACCGAAGAAAAACTTGCTCGCGAAGAGAACATTGAGCAAGTGAAACTCGATATTCGTGAAGCTTACGCTGAGAAATTTGCAGGTCACGAAGATGAAGATCACTTATTGAAAGAAGTCAAACAAATCACGGAAGATTTAGAAAAAGATGTCGTACGTGAATTGATTACCATCGATAAAATCCGTCCTGACGGGCGTAAATTGGATGAAATCCGTCCATTGTCATCAGAAGTCAGCTTATTGCCACGTGTACATGGATCAGGATTGTTCACACGAGGACAAACACAAGCTTTATCTGCTTGTACACTCGCACCTTTAGGAGAGCACCAAATCATTGACGGTTTAGGGGTTGAAGTCAGCAAACGATTCATCCACCACTACAATTTCCCTCAGTTTTCTGTTGGTTCTACAGGACGTGCAGGATCTCCAGGACGTCGGGAAATCGGACATGGCGCATTAGGAGAACGAGCATTGGCACAAGTAATCCCTTCAGAAGAAGAATTTCCTTATACGATCCGCTTGGTAGCAGAAGTATTGGAATCAAATGGTTCTTCTTCCCAAGCAAGTATCTGTGCTGGCACGTTAGCATTGATGGACGCAGGGGTACCAATCAAAGCACCTGTTGCCGGTATTGCGATGGGACTTGTTTCTGATGGTGAGAACTATACGATCTTAACAGATATCCAAGGGCTGGAAGATCATCTTGGCGATATGGACTTTAAGGTTGCCGGTACAAAAGATGGTATCACTGCTTTGCAGATGGATATCAAGATCCAAGGAATCACAGAACAAATCCTAACTGAAGCATTGACTCAAGCAAAACAAGCACGTATGGAAATCTTAGAAGAATTGACTTCAACGATTGCTGCTCCACGTGAAGAATTAAGCCAATATGCACCAAAAATCGAAATGATCCAGATCGAACCTGCTAAAATCAAAGATGTCATCGGTAAAGGCGGAGACACGATCAATGGAATCATCGATGAAACGGGTGTAAAAATCGATATCGATCAAGATGGAAAAGTAAGTATTGCTTCTGCTGATGCAGAAATGATCAAAAAAGCCATCAAGATCATCGAAGATCTGACAAAAGAAGTCAAAGTCGGTGAAGTTTATCTAGGGAAAGTTGTCCGTATCGAAAAATTCGGTGCATTCATCAACTTGATCAAAGGAAAAGATGGACTTGTCCATATTTCTCAATTGGCAAACGATCGTGTCAATAAAGTCGAAGATGTTGTTAAACTAGGTGATGAGATCCTTGTGAAAGTAACGGAAATCGATAAACAAGGACGCGTAAATCTGTCAAGAAAAGCAATGTTGAATGAAGATGGTTCAACGAAAAACGAAGCAAAATAATTTTAATTCTTATGAATATTGTGTTTTGTGATCAAGAAGTTGACAGGAGAACAACAATTATTCGAAAAAAAGGGAGGTGACGATTTTTGTCATCTCTCTTTTTTTACTGAAGTTTCTTGGTGCATATTTTTGGAGTCCTTCTAAATAAAGCGTAAAATAAAAGTGAGATAAAAGGACGAAGGAGGGGAAGGCTATGCTGAACTTTTTATGGTCGTTGTTTATCGGCGGTGTGTTAGGTTTGATAGCTGGTGCCATTTTGGGAAAGGAGGTCCCAGGTGGTGTATCTGGAAATATCATTATCGGCTTTTTAGGCAGCTGGCTTGGCGAATTTTTACTAGGACCGCTAGGACCGGAACTTGGCGGTTTTTATTTGATCCCAGCACTATTGGGTGCAATTTTTTGCCTTGCGCTTTATTCATTTGTGGCAAGACGTATCAGGGAACGACCAAAGAAAGAATAATTTTATTCAAATAAGTTGACACTTCAGTGTGTTACTTGGATAATTAGAAGCAATTTAGGAAAGTGGGTGTCATGGATAAGAATATCGTCTATCATTCAAGCTTACCTAAAGGATATCCATATAACAAGAAATGAGGGGAAAACGTGGCAACAACGCACAATACCAAAAAAATATCAATGGCTGGCCTGCTTGTAGCGATGGGAGTCGTCTACGGTGACATCGGGACAAGTCCGCTTTACGTGATGAAATCGATTGTTGAAGATAATGGCGGATTGACAGGAATTAATCCTGATTTTGTTATCGGATCAGTCTCATTGATTTTTTGGACATTGACTCTACTGACAACGATCAAATATGTCGTGATTGCACTAAATGCAGATAACCATGGGGAAGGTGGAATTTTCTCACTCTACACACTTGTCCGAAAAGGTGGGAAATATTTGATTATTCCTGCAATGATCGGAGGAGCTGCCTTACTAGCAGATGGGGTATTGACCCCTGCTGTGACGGTAACGACTGCGATTGAAGGATTGCGGGGAATTCCGCAGTTTTTTGACCGGTTCGGTAATAACCAGAACGTGATCGTCATTATCACTTTAGTTATTATTTTTGTCTTATTCATGGTCCAACGCTTTGGTACAGATATTGTCGGAAAAGCATTCGGACCAATCATGTTCGCTTGGTTTACTTTTTTAGGAGTAATGGGGTTGCTGAATTTTAGCCAGGATTGGACAGTTATCCGTGCATTGAACCCTTATTACGCAATCCAGCTGCTTTTTAGTGCAGATAACAAATTAGGCTTGTTCATTCTTGGAAATATTTTCTTGGCTACGACAGGTGCAGAGGCGCTTTATTCCGATCTTGGACATGTCGGCAAACGAAATATTCGTTTGAGCTGGCCTTACGTCAAAATTTGTTTGGTCATCAATTATTTTGGGCAGGCTGCATGGTTATTGAATGTTTATCAAAACCCTGAAGCACAGCAAATCAAGAACTTGAATCCATTCTTCCAAATGATGCCTCAAAGTTGGATCGTGATTGGCGTTGCTTTTGCAACAGTTGCTGCGGTGATTGCTTCGCAAGCATTGATTACAGGCTCGTTTACGCTGGTTTCGGAAGCTATCAAGTTGAAACTGCTGCCTCGATTAAAGATCATGTATCCTGGGAACAGTATCGGGCAAATGTATATCCCAGCAGTCAATCTGATTCTATGGATCGCCTGTTCTCTAGTGGTCGTCACATTCCGAACTTCCCATCATATGGAAGCTGCTTATGGTCTGTCGATCACGGTGACCATGTTGATGACGACGGCATTGCTTTACTTTTATCTTATCCAAAATGGGCATTCTCGTTGGTTTGCATATTTAGTTACCTTTTTCTTTGGTGCAATAGAAGTCGTTTTCTTTATCTCAAGTGTCGTCAAATTCTTCCGTGGCGGTTTTGTAGCCGTTCTGATTGGTTTGATCATCTTAGTCGTGATGTTCATTTGGGAACAAGGGAACATTATCCGCGAATCGTCAACAGAGGATGTGTCTTTGAGGGATTATATCCCACAGCTTAAAGAATTACGTGATGATGCTTCTTTACCAATCTATCAGACGAATGTTGTCTTCCTAGTTCCTGATATGGCTGAAGATAAAGTGGGACGACAGTTCATCTATTCGATTTTAGATAAGCGACCTAAAAGAGCAAGAGTCTATTGGTTTGTTCATGTGGAAGTGACGGATGAGCCATATACGAAAGAATATCAAGTAGATATGATGGGCACCGACTTTATTGTCCAAGTGAATCTGTTCTTAGGTTTCAGGGTCCAACAGGAAATTAACGTATATGTTCGCCAAGTCATCCATGATTTGATGAAACAAGGTCGTTTGCCAAAACAGCCACAAAGATACTCTTTGACACCAGGACGGGAAGTTGGCGATTTCCAATTTGTTCTGATTGATGAAGTAGTCTCAAATGTGACAACTCTAGGAAAATGGCAACGTCAAATCATGCAGGCAAAACTGGCAATCAAAAAAATCGCTACCTCGCCAGAAACATGGTTTGGGATAGAGTACAGCGAAGTAAAACATGAAACTGTTCCGCTTATCATTGGAAATACTCGGAAAACATGGTTGAAAGAGCGGTTGTGAAAGTAGCGCTTTGATCTAAATTCAGCTTTTGAATACCGTTTTTATCAGAGATCATGAAAAAGCTGTTTAGCAACAAGTAACGCAATGCTTTTAATAGGAAGGAGATGTGGCATTTTTCAGCCACATCTCTTTTTTTACTCCTAATATAAATACGCATTATTTTCAATTTTTTTGTAGAAAAAGGGTACAATAGAAAAAGAGAAAGGCGGGAGAATATGGTTATCAATTTCATTATTTTATTTTTGATGATCGCAATTACTTCATTTTTTGTAGCAAGTGAATTTGCTTTAGTGAAAATCAGACGATCAAAATTGGAACAATTAGAAAAGGAAAACGTGAAGAACGCCAAGCTAGCTCTTCATGTTACACACCATTTAGATAATTATTTATCAGCTAGTCAATTAGGAATTACGCTAACCGGGTTGATCATCGGGTGGGTCGGTGAAGGCTCTGTCGCGGCTCTACTGGAACCAGTGATCGGTAAACTACCTTTCAGTTCGGCTATCAGCAGTACAATCTCTGTGGCGCTAGGATTTATTTTAGTGACGTATATCGATGTGGTTATTGGCGAACTGCTTCCTAAGAGCTATAGTATCGTCAATACGGAGAAGGTCGTCTTGTTCGTAGTCAAACCGCTTCATTATTTTTATAAAGTAATGTTTCCTTTTATTTGGGTATTGAATCATTCAGCAGCGGGTCTAGGAAAGCTTTTAGGTGTGCGCCTCGTATCTGAAGGAGAAGAAACCTTGTCTCAAGAAGAGCTGACACTAGTCGCATTGAATTCTTATGAAAAAGGTGAGTTAACCAAAGAAGAATATCATTATTTGGAAAACGTGTTTGAATTTGATGATACCTTGGCAAAAGATATACAAGTAGATCGTACGTCTATGCAAGTATTCGAAGCTTCAGAAACAGTAAAAGAAGCGATAAAAGCTTCGATTGAGCAAGGACATACTCGCTATCCGGTGATTTTAGAATCCAAAGACAATGTTCTAGGTTATGTTACCTTACCAGATTTGATCAAGCAATCTTATAAAGATGACCAACTGACAGTAGAACATTTGATTGAAGAGCCAATCGTAACAACTGAAACAATCCCTATAAAAAAATTATTGACGATCATGCGAAAAAAAGGAAAACATATTGCTATCTTAAAAGATGAATATGGAGGGACAAGCGGCTTAGTAACGATTGAAGATATTTTAGAAGAAATCGTCGGGGAAATCCGGGATGAGACAGATTTGGACGAAGCGTTGATAGCGGAACAGTCAGATGGCTCTTATATCATCTCCGGCAAACTAACATTAGATGATTTTCAACGTTATTTTCATGTAGAGATTCCAGAGTTTGAAGAAACGAATTTTACTACACTTGCGGGATTTGCTTCTAGCCGATATAAAGAAATAAAAGCAGGAACGATCATTGAGATTGCCTCATTCCGTTTCACGGTATTAGAATACCAGCATGCGCATATCGATTATTTCAAAGTAGAGACCATGGAAAGAGATGCAGAATAAAAGAAAAAATGCTGTGACAAAAAATGTCACAGCATTTTGTTATCTAAAAAAACTGTTTTCGGTAAACGAAGAAGATATTTTCAATAAAAGTTTTCATTTTTAGCCGCACCGATTTCTTTTAATCAAGGTTACCTTGCTTCGGCATGTTCTAACGTGAAATGTTCCTCTTCACCCATATGTTTCAATTGTTTCATCGAACGCATGTAAGAGTAAAGCAACACTGCAACAGAGCCGATCCAAGCTAGAGGAGAAGCTGCTGCGGCTCCTGGATACCCCCACATTCCTGTAAGAACGATAGCTGCAAAAGAACGCATAAGCAATTCCATCATACCGGCGATCGTAGGAATCTTGCTTTGTCCAAGACCTTGAAGCGTGTAGCGTAAAATGAACAGGACTGCTAAGATCCAGTAAAGAGACCCATTGATATTGAAGTAGGTTTGTGCTAATTCAAATACATGTGTTTCTGATGGGCTAACAAACAGTTGAACAAAGAAATGTCCAAAGAAAATGACGATAGCACCTGCTAAAAGACTAAATCCGACACTCATCAATAAAGTTTGTCGTACACCTTGCAAGATTCGACCATATTCTTTTGCACCATAGTTTTGTGCAGTGAAAGTCGCCATTGCGATACCAAATGACATCATCGGTTGATTGGCAAATTGATCAATACGACCAGCAGCGGCTTGAGCAGCCACAACATCTGTCCCTAAGCTATTTAGTGCCGCTTGTAATACGATAGCACCGACAGCGATGATTGAAGACTGGAACGCCATTGGCAAAGCTGCATTTAGATGTACACGAAACTCTTCTTTATCAAAATTGAACTCTTTTTTGCGTAACTGTAACAAAGGCATCTTTTTCTTGATATACACAAGACACAGTACGCTAGAAGAAACTTGTGCGATTACGGTAGCAATAGCTGCACCTTCCACACCCATACCAAAATAGATAATAAAAATCAAATCAAGTACGACATTGATGATAACCGCAATGATCAGAAAGAATAATGGTGTGCGGCTGTCACCAAGTGCGCGAATGACATTAGAAAGCAAATTGAAACTGACGGATGCAAAGATTCCTAACAAAATAATTGAAATAAACGTTTGTGCTTGATCAATTATTTCAGGAGGAGTTTGCATCAACTGAAGCATCGGACGAATAAACAGGAGACTCAGGACGGTTAAAATCACAGTGACGACAAGACTAATAACAACACTAGCAGCAAAACTTTTCTTCAGACCTCGATAATCTTTTGCACCGTAACGTTGTGCAGTAATAATGGCTAAACCAGCTGTTAACCCTTGGGCAAAACCAATGATCAAAAATGTCAGGCTTCCAGTTGCACCAACCGCTGCTAGCGCATTTTTACCTAGTGTCTGACCCACGATGATCATATCGATCATATTATAAAACTGCTGAAAAACGTTTCCGATCAGTAAAGGAACAGTGAACAGCAAAATCAGTTTAGCGGGGCTTCCTTTTGTTAAATCGCGCATCTTTTAAACTCCTTATATCTTTAAAATTTAGTTAGTAGTATATAGCGTTTATCCTGAGAATACCAATTAGAAATCAATGATAATTGATGAAATTCCATAAAAAGAAGCCAAGAATTGAGTCAAAGAATCAACAACTTGGCCTGGTCTGTAAAATAAGGGACATCCACGTTTATCTATCACCTTAATATTGTCTGATCTCACTTGGTAAAAGGATCGTTTCTCTCGTACCGTCATCATAGGCGTATACTTGAGCAGGAAATTGGTTCGAATAGGCAAACGGTAAATCAATATCCATTTCCACATTGCTTCCTGCTTGAGAAAAATGCATTGTCACTTTTCCACGATTTTCGATCAAATCAAAGGTTAATATATTTTCTAATGGAATGACTCCCTTAAGATCTAGGTCAATAATAAACCATATACTGTCAATCAATTCATCTGGCAAACTTGATACTACACCAACTGAAGCGTAACGGTTGCGGCTGCTATCAAAACTTTCAAACATCTGGTTAACCTCCTTCGAATCAACGAATGTTTTTATTTTTATAATCAATCATAGGATAAACTAGAAATACTTACTTTAACGAGGGTTCATTCTAATAAAGAATCAGGAAAAATGCAACAATAATTGAATACTTTTTTTCAAAGTATAAATTTTTATAAAGGTACGATAAAAATATGCGAGGGAAAGCTTGGTAAATCAGGATTTTTCGTTTGCAAAGCTATTTACAAAAGTGGAAGCCCCATATGAAAATAAACGATTAGAAATAAAAAAGGCGTGTTAAAAGCTGCTGACCCGCCACTTCTAACACCACCTGATTGTTTCAGTATTATTCTTCTTTTGAACCGATTACTTCTGGTTCGCCGCCTTCACCTGTGCTTTCTTCTTCTTCACTTTGAGCGACTACAGCAGCAATTTGTTCTTCACTGTCGGTCACGAACTTGTAATCGTCGTTTTTTGGAAGATCGGCTACTGTAATAGAATCGCCTAATTCCAAGTTTGTCACGTCGACTTCAATTCGTTCAGGCAATTTGTCTGGTGTAGCAGATACGACTACTGTATACAAGTTTTGAGCTAACACTCCACCCGATTTAACACCAATTGATTCGCCAACAAGAACGACTTCTGTTTCGACTTCTGTTTCTTCCGACATGTTGACAGATAGAAATTCTGCATGCTCGAAATGATTAGTAAAAGTGTTCGTTTGAATCTTATGAACCAATGTATTGACTTTTTGTCCGTCAATGTCCATCGTGATAACTGTGTTTGCTCCATGTTCACGCAACAATTTGCTTAGTGTCAAACCATCGAATGAGATAGGGGTACTTTCTATTTTATACCCATAAACAACAGCTGGAACTTTCCCTTCGTGACGAAGTTTATTTCTTAATGAACGGGGACGTACTTCTCTTTTACTTACTTCTAATGATACTGACATAACCAAAATTCCTCCTTAAAATGTGACTGTCTGCTTTGGTAACGGACAGATTTTATTTAAGTGAATTCTAAAGGCTAATCTCGTGCACATCATCGAAGGCAGGGCGCTTAAAAAAACGCAAAAGGAGAGATGTGCGCATCTCCCCTTAGAAAGTCAGGATTCAACTTTTCTCCACCAGGTCATTACGCTGTGTATGAGAAATCCAATTCACTTTACTCTTTAACCGTAACGCGAACTACTGGTTAAGTCAAGGAATAACGCTGTTGATTTATTTGCAAGCAAACATATTCAAGGTATAATTCTTATTAGTAATAAGAAAGGAAACGGTATGCGCTTAGATAAATTAATAGAAGAAAAATTAGAAACGACACGTAAGGAAATGAAGCGGCTGTTTGCTTTGAAGCAAGTGATGGTCGATGGCACAGTCGAATTTCGACAAAATCGAAATGTAGACAGTTTGCTGCATCGGATTGAAGTAGCAGGTGAACATTTAGAAACAAATGAGTCCTATTATCTTCTCAACAAGCCTAAAAAAGCTGTGACTGCCGTGTCAGATCCAGAAAAGACGACGGTAATCGATCTGATTGCAAGTGCCGATCGTTTTCAGCCGCTCTATCCGGTGGGAAGACTGGATAGAGATACAACAGGACTATTGCTGATTACTTCGAATGGCCAATTGGGATATGAAATGCTCCTTCCTGAAAAAAAGGTCTCAAAGACTTATCAAGCAGTGGTGAACGAAAGGGTGACATCAGCAGACGTAGCAGCATTTGAAAAAGGAATCGTATTCGCTGATGGGTACCAGTGCCAGCCGGCTAATCTAAAAATACTCAAAGCAGACAAGCACCAAAGTACTGTTTTATTGACGATCCAAGAAGGAAAATTCCATCAAGTCAAAAAGATGTTTTTAGCCCAAGGAAAGAAAGTGATCGCATTGAAGCGGTTAAGCATGGGACCATTGGAATTAGATGAACAGTTGGCAGTAGGCGAGTACCGATCGTTGACGCTAGCAGAGATGAAAAAGTTAAGTATTTATTTTAAATAGGAGATCAAAAAGATGAGATATAACACTTTATTGTTTGATGTTGATGATACATTACTAGACTTTCAACAAACTGAAGCAAATGCTTTAAGTACTTTGTTCGCAGAGCAAGGAATCACGTTGACACCAGAAATCAAAACGAGCTATAAGGCTTTGAATCATCATTTATGGCAGGAATTTGAAAAGGGCAGACTATCACGAGAAGAAGTAACAGGCAGTCGTTTTGGATTACTCTTCCAACAATTTGGGAAAACAGTAGATAGTCGCCAAATGGAGAAACGCTATCGTCACTACTTGAACCAAGGACATGACCTTGTTCCAGGGAGTCTAGAACTTCTGAAAAAGGTCCACCCTCACGCCGAACTTTATATTGTAACGAACGGTGTGTCGCATACTCAATATCAGCGTTTAACAGATGCAGGAATGCTTGATTATTTTAAGGATATATTTGTCTCAGAAGCTGTCGGAGCGCAAAAGCCGATGAAAGAATTTTTTGATCATGTATTTTCCCGCATTCCTGATCTTGATAAAAAGCAGACGGTGATCATTGGCGATTCACTGACTTCTGATATCAAAGGAGGGAACATGGCAGGGATCGATACGATTTGGTTCAATAAAAACAAATTGCCGGAAATCGAAGAGATCCAACCCACTTATCGAATCGATTCTTTAGAAGAACTTTACTCATTATTGGAAATTGAAAAGGATTAATTTTCAGAAAAATATAGCATTTTCGTGTTTTTTCGCTATAATAGATTAGAATGAAAAAACGGATACGAAAGAGGTTTTAGTCAATGACAAAAAGCAAGCCAATTATCATTGGTGTGACGGGTGGGTCAGGAAGCGGAAAGACAAGTGTCAGCCGTGCGATTTTCAACAACTTCCCGGACCATTCCATCATGATGCTTGAACAAGATTCTTATTATAAGGATCAGAGCCATTTGAGTTTTGAAGAACGATTGAACACAAATTACGATCACCCTTTTGCCTTTGATAATGATCTGCTGATTCAGCATGTAGGCGACTTACTGAACTATAAAGCCATTGAAAAACCCGTGTATGACTATGTAGCGCATACAAGAAGTCAGGCAACGATCATTCAGGAACCAAAAGAAGTGATCATTCTAGAAGGAATCCTGATCTTAGAAGATGAACGTCTGCGTGACTTGATGGATATCAAGGTATACGTAGATACAGACGATGATATTCGTATTATTCGTCGTATCAAACGGGATATGGAAGAACGGGGACGCACATTGGACTCCGTGATCGAGCAATATTTGACAGTTGTTAAACCGATGTATCATCAATTTATCGAACCAACGAAGCGCTATGCGGATATCATTGTTCCAGAAGGCGGAGAAAACCACGTTGCTATTGATTTGATTACAACAAAAGTGGCTAGTTTCTTAAACCATAAATAGTGCGCAGTGAAACAGTTGAACGGACTGCGACCGTTTGAAAAGCAAGGATCCTGCTTTTTGAACAGTCACCAGTCAACTGTTTTTTTATTTATAACAAGAGGTTGTGAAATCAGCGTCTTGACTTGAGTATTAGAGAGAAAAAACGGAAAAATAGCTACTTATATTTTACCGTTTTTTGAGCTAATACCGAAGGTCAGCTGATTGAGCACCGTGAATCAGAGGTTGTGACAGAAGTAGTCAGCTTCAATAAATAAGAAGGAATTTTCCGAAGAAGCTACTTTTGCATCACCCCCTAAGGAGGCAGTTTTAGCAAATGAAAAAAGATATGAGGAAGAAAGATGTCTAAAAAAGCATCAGTTTTACAAAAATGTCTTCAGATCATGCCAATCATCGGTCTGTTGTTTTTCTTTGTGTTGATTCTCTATGCTTATCATCATGGGATTTTTCGTTCAAGCACCTCTTTGCAAGCGTTTATCCAGGAATTCGGCAAGTATGCAGTGATAGTATTTGTTCTGCTGCAAGTGATCCAAGTGATCATTCCTATTTTGCCGGGAGGGATCTCTTCGGTAGCTGGCATGCTGATGTTTGGCAATGGATTTGGGCTTTTATATAGTTGTATTGGTCTAGTGATTGGGGAAGCAATCGGATTTTTGCTTGTCCGTTACTATGGTGTAGCCTTTGTCCAGCTTATTTTATCGCCAAAAAAGTATCAAAAATTTGATGAATTGCTGACAAGAAAAACGAAAGATATCAAAAAAGTATTAGTCGTTACCTTGCTGCTTCCCTTTGCGCCAGACGACTTGATCTGTCTAGTAGCTGGTTTGACGAAATTATCTTTTAGAGAGTTTATGCAGATCGTGATTTTCTTGAAGCCGTGGTCGGTAGGTGTGTACAGTATGATCATGCTCTTTTTATTCCATCAAGCGCAAGGTCATTTATAATGTAAAAAAGGACGTGGGTGTATGGAAAAAATAAAAGTAACAGAAAATGAACTGGATGAGCTGATGGCAGTCATTCAAGAAGTATGGCCGGAAGCTTTTGTACCAATTATTGGTCAAAAACAAGTCGATTATATGCTGAAAACTTATCAGTCAAAAAAGCAGATCCAAAAAGAACTGGCAGAAGGCGTTTCTTATTTTTTATTAAAAAGTGAAGGAAAGACTGTCGGTTACACTGCTTATGAAGAGATAAAAGGTAAAATCTATTTAAGTAAATTATATTTGCTGAATAAAGCCCGTGGCCAAGGATTGACTTCTTCGGTTTTTCGCTGGTATGAAGAACTTGCTGCGCAAACAAAGGAAAAAGAGATTTTTTTACGAGTGAACCAGGGAAATCACCAAGCAATCGAGGTTTATAAGCATGAAGGGTTTGAGATTACAGAAGAACTTGTTTCAGATATCGGTCAAGGATTTCAAATGGTCGATTATAAAATGAAAAAAGCTCTCGCATAATCTTAGGAACTGTGTTAAAGTAACTTCATGCGACGGGTCGAGAAGGACTCTGGTTTACAGAGCTCCTAATTGATTTTGGAGGCACAGGATAATTGATTTCTATCTTTATCACCTGCCGGATGCAGGGGTGTCGGGCAAGACTTTTGTGGAGAAGGGCTTGTCTGCTTGAGTAATCAAGTACCGTAAAAATGCGGAAAGAAGCTTATGCTTCTTTCTGCATTTTTTTTTTTTTACAAGAATATATTCTGTAAAATTGGTTTATTTCCCCTTTAATGCTAAAATCGAAGAGCAGATTAGTTATAAGACTGTTTAAGGGAGCCATTGTCATGTTCGAAAAACTCAAACGATTTGGGCGCAATTTTACGCAAACAACGCCCTTTATTTTAAGCAATACGGTTATTTTGATTCCTTATCTTTTATTTTTGGGAATAACAGATTCGCATAATTGGCTGACGATTTTGCCATTTACGCTGTTTTATGCCTTTCGGATGACTGGGCTGTTTTTAGTCAATAGTCTACGATTTGGTCTAGATAGTTACACGTTGCTGATGATCGCTCTGCTGATGGGTGGTACTGGTTCATTACTTGGAATACTAGGCGTATTTTATTTTCCTTTGTTTTATTTTTCAAGTGTTCTTCTAGGGCTAAGTGCAGCATGGCTTGTACCTGCTAATATCACGGTCAATTTCCATGAGAAGATGCAAGGCTTTATCAATATGGATGGGAAAAAGTACTTATTTGCAGCTATCTGGCTATTCCTCCTGTATCAAGCAATCGGACTGCCTGCACCGACTCAGATTGCAGCAAGCTTTACGATTTATACACTTTTTTACGTCATGGCCTACCACACGGTCAGTCATTATCCGCGTTACGAACTGGATTTCAAAGATATGAAAAGAAATCTAGTGGCTACGCGGGAGCTTGTTTTATTTTTGGTGTTCTTTGGCTTATTGTTTCTTTTGAGAAATGCCCGATTGTTATTCGATGAAAGGCTTTTTGATCTTGCTGTTTATGGTTTCTTGGTGTTGTTCATTGTGTTCGTGTTCGTCTTAGGCCACCAGAAGAAGGAATGGAAGTTGCCAAGTTGGCTGAATCTGTTTACTTTTCTAAATGGAATGTTAGGGAATTTTCTTTTTTTGTTTAGCAGTTTTTATGTTGGCATACTGTACGGATTAGAGAAACTTCCGTTTTATATGTATTTTCCTTATGCTGCCGGTTTGATTGCAGCAAAAATAGTCGGACCATTGATTTTGAAACGTTTATCATGGTCTCCATTGGCTACGCAATTGCTTGGACTGAGTTCTTCTTTGTTGGTCCTCTTGATTCCAAATGGTTTTGCGATAGGTGTCTTTTTGCTTAGTTTCTGGCACGTAGTAACAGGCAGTTGGCTAAATAAGGAATACTATCAAACCGATGTAGCTATTCCAATGGATCGTCGGATTATTGCCAAGTACACTACTCAAAATAAAGGAAGTGTGATCCACCAGTTTTTATTGATGACGCTTTTGTTTATTTTATCAAAAGAAATGGGAGAGCCAATCCATCTACTACTGATCATGCTGAACCATGGAGCAGTGCCGATAGCAAGTGCGCAACTGCTTATTTTAGCCAAATGGATCAATGTCGGTCTCTTAATGAGCGGATTGGTGACTGTATATCATTTATGGAAGAAGGCGAAAAAGAATGAGGCTATTCATTGATGGGGATGGTTCTCCAGTAAAAGACGATGTCATAAAGTTAGGAGAATCCTATGGTCTCGACGTGATTATCGTAACCAGTGTAGATCATTATACGACCAAAGAATACGCTAATCATGTCCAAATCGTCTACGTAGACCGTGGAGCTGATAGTGCAGATTATAAAATCGTCGGTATGGTTAAGAAGAATGACTTTTTGATCACGCAAGATTATGGTTTAGCTTCACTTGTATTGCCGAAGGGTGTGCGAGTGTTCCATCACTCTGGAAAAGAATTTGATGAAGCGAATATCGGCACGCTTCTCGAACAACGTTACCATAGTGGGAAGTTAAGAAAAGCTGGCATAAGGACAAAGGGTCCAAAACCCTTTACAGATAAAGATCATACGACTTTTCGTCAAGCGTTGAAAAAGGCAATTGACCAAGGTTTACCAAGTACAGAAGATAGTAGGTAACGAAGGTAAGTTTACTTGTGCGCGAATACACCAAAAAAGGAACAGGGAAACAGGATAAATGGATTCCTTGTTCCTTTTTTTGTTGTTCGGTACTAGCTCAAAAAACGGTAAAATAGGAGGAGTTATTTTTATTTGGTCATTCTTATTGCTTGAGACAGAACAGCTTTCTCCCAACTTTTTTCTACTTTTTCCTCTTCTTATACATTTGGATCAATGCATCGATTGCTAAAAAAATAATGACAAATGCTGCAATAGCATACGTAAATATCCCTAATAAGGAAACGACCTCTGCGTTTTCTACAGGTGCAGCTTGGACAAGCAGGGAAGATCCTACGATCAATGCAGCTAAAATCATACCGAAAACAAGTCGATTGATCATACTTTCGATCCTGTTCAATAATTTGTCTTGCTTTTTTAATTCCAAATTGACTTTTCCTTGTCCCGAAGTCCACATTTCTAATAGATGATGAAGTTGTTGTGGAATCTTAGGCACAGCCTTCATTCCTTCTAATAGGTCTAATCCACTTTGTTTCAATGTATCTTCTACATCCAAATGGGTGAGAAAGTAATGTTGGGCAAAAGGCGAAGCAATTTCCATGAGGGAAACTTCAGGGTCAAGGACACGGATCACCCCTTCTAATGTCCCGAATGCTTTCAGCAAAAGCGTGATATCACGGTCGAACTGCAGATTATTTTGATGACAGATCATCACGACTTGTGCGAATACTTCTTGCAAGTTGATTTCATCAATAGGGGAATCATAATATTGTTCAAGAAAACTTGTCAGTTCTTGGTGAAACCGACTTTCATCAAATAAGCCTTCTTGCTGACAAAGTCGAAGGACCGCTTTTTCGATTCGATAAGCATCTTTCGTATACAGCGCTAAAACGGCTTGTGTGAGCTTTTGCCTAAGACCTGCAGAAAGATGCCCCATCATGCCAAAATCAATGTAGTTGACTGTATATGGCGCAACAGGGTCTTCTATAGAAGTAGAGGCTCGAAAAGCAAAGGGACCGAACTCTTTTTCATGAACTGTTTCAGTTGTTCGGCGAGCTCGTGTCTGTTCTTCTTTTGTTAGCACATGGAACAGCAAATTCCCCGGATGAGGATCAGCATGGAAAAAACCATCATCAAACACCTGCTTCATAAAGTTCTCAACTAAAAGCTTTGCAACTTCTTGTTTCAGCTGCTTGTTTTGAATACCGGTGATAAAAGTTTCTGTTCTGTTTTCGGCATTCATCAAATGATTCAAGTTTTTACCAGACATTTCTTCCATCACGATCACTTTTTTCGAACAAAAAGCGTCATAAATTTTGGGGCTGCGGATCTCTTTCCAGCCATTGTTCTTTTGATAGAATTGTTCGCCATTTTGACTTTCTTTTAAGAAGTCCATTTCATTGATCAAGGAACGTTTTACTTCTTGGAGTACCCCTTTTAGATCAACTACGCTAGTTTCAGGAATGTATTTGATCAAAGGGATTGCACGTTCAAATAGTTGAAGATCAAGGCGAATCTCTTCGGCAATGTTAGGGTGTTGGATCTTAACAACTACCGCGTCACCGCTTTTCAGCTTGGCACGGTGAGCCTGTCCCATAGAAGCGGAGGCAAAAGGCGATTTGGAAAAATCATCGAATATATCTGATACCGAAAGAGAAAGTTCCGTTTCGATCGTCTTTTTGACCGTTGAAAATGTGTCGCTAGGTACACTGTCTTGTAATGTTTTAAATGTCTGAGTGAAGGCAGAGGAAAGCAAGTCCTCTCGAACAGAAAGCATCTGTCCTATCTTGATGAAGGTGGGGCCTAATTCTTCAAAGGCTTTTTTTACCTGTTCGGGATTTTTTTGCTGTACAAAGTTTGGCACTACATTGTAGTTGATGAACACTCGAATGATTTCTGCCAAGCGGCTGCGTGGATTTGTTTGCGCCATCATCATCCCTCCTTTTCTTTATCATAACTTTTTATAAAAAATGGGACAAATAATCTAGCTGGCAAAAAATAAATGACGTTTGTTCTTTTAGAAACCAACTCGTTTTTTTATAAATAAGTTATTCGTTTATTTTTGTTTTGTGCTAAAATATGAGAGTAAATCACTGAACGATTTAGAATACAGGAGGACAATCTTTTGAAGATTACTTTACTATATGGCGGACGCAGCGCAGAGCATGAAGTGTCCATTCTTTCCGCATTTTCAGTTTTAAATGCCATTTATTATAATTATTACCAAGTTCAACTCGTATTTATTACAAAAGAAGGACAATGGGTCAAAGGTCCATTACTAACAGAAAAACCTGCAAGCAGAGATGTCTTGCACCTTTCATGGGACCCAAGTGGACAGACAGAGGAAGGCATTACAGGAAAAGTGATCAATCCGGGCGAAATCAAAGAAGAAGGAGCCATCGTTTTTCCAGTTTTACATGGGCCAAACGGGGAAGATGGAACGATCCAAGGCTTCTTAGAGACATTGAATATGCCTTATGTCGGCGCAGGCGTATTGACCAGTGCATGTGCCATGGATAAAATCATGACCAAATATATTTTACAAGCTGCTGGTGTGCCACAAGTTCCTTATGTACCAGTACTTAAGAATCAATGGAAAGAAAATCCTAAAAAAGTATTTGATCAATGTGAAGGTTCTTTGCTTTATCCGATGTTTGTCAAACCGGCGAATATGGGTTCTAGTGTCGGCATTACAAAAGCAGAAAACCGAGAAGAATTGCAAAATGCTTTAGCAACAGCCTATCAGTATGATTCTCGAGCAATCGTTGAACAAGGAATTGAAGCTCGCGAAATCGAAGTTGCTGTATTAGGAAATGAAGATGTTCGGACGACTTTGCCTGGCGAAGTCGTAAAAGACGTAGCATTCTATGACTATGAAGCCAAATATATCAATAATAAAATCGAAATGCAGATTCCAGCCGAAGTGCCGGAAGAAGTTTATCAAAAAGCGCAAGAGTACGCGAAGTTAGCTTACACGATGTTAGGCGGAAGCGGATTGAGCCGGTGTGATTTCTTTTTGACAAATAAAAATGAATTATTCCTGAATGAATTAAACTCTATGCCAGGATTTACGGAGTTCAGTATGTACCCGCTCTTATGGGAAAACATGGGCTTGAAATACGGTGATTTGATTGAAGAACTGATTCAATTAGGAATGAATCGATACCGTCAGCGTCAATCTTTTTTTGAAAAAAATGAATAAAGAGAAATAAAGAAGAAGCTGGAGTGATTGCGTAACCGCGTTCATTCTAGCTTCTAAATACGAATAGAGAAATTTACTTGGAAGTGAGAGTCATGCGAACCCGCCGTTTAGGCCAAACGCTTTTTTCACAACCTTTTTTAGGAGAGATCTCAATGAATCTAACAATACAAGAAATTGCACAAGCCGTGGGCAGCGAATGCTCTGAACTGACAAAGATTACCAATGTCGAATTTGACAGCCGGAAGATAACCGAAGGAAGTTTATTCGTTCCTCTTGCTGGTACGCGAGATGGACATGAATTTATCCAGCAAGCAATCACAAACGGCGCATCTGCTTCATTTTGGAGCTTGCCTGTTGAACAAGCACCAAAAGATTTTCCAGTTATCCCTGTAGCAGATCCTTTGAAAGCCATGCAGCAATTGGCAACCTATTACTTGGAAAAAGTAGGTGCAGAAGTCGTTGCAATTACAGGAAGCAATGGTAAAACCACCACGAAAGATCTAACCGCGTCTGTCTTGTCTGAAAAATACAAAACATATAAGACGCAAGGAAATTACAACAATAATATTGGTCTTCCTTACACGATTTTGCACATGCCGCAAGATACAGAAAAGATCGTCTTGGAAATGGGCATGGATCACGCCAATGAAATCACGGAACTTTCACTTATGGCTCAACCAAAAGCTGCAGCAATCACAATGATCGGTGAAGCACACATAGAAAATCTTGGGTCGCGAGAAGGAATCGCTAAAGCCAAAATGGAAATCACTGACGGACTTGTACCAGACGGATTACTCGTTGTGCCCGCAGATGAACCGTTGTTGACACCTTTAACGGCAACATTAGTACAAACAGTCACAACATTCGGTATTGGAAATGGCGATGTTCATGCGGAAGTGACAGCAGAAGGAAAAGCACAAACCGATTTTGTAGTAGAAGGAGAAACATTTACGATCCCGCTGCCTGGAAGTTATAATGTAACGAATGCTTTGATTGCGTATACGATTGGGCGCTTCTTTGGACTGTCTATACCTGAGATACGCCAAGGGCTCGCTCATGTTTCTATCACACAAAACAGAACTGAATGGCTAACGGCAGGAAATGGTGCAGCTATTTTGAGCGATGTCTACAATGCAAATCCAACAGCCATGGGACTGGTATTAGATACTTTTAAAAATCTGCCAACAAAAGGGCGTAGAATCGCTGTGTTAGCAGATATGCTGGAATTAGGGAAAGATTCTTTAAACATGCATGCGCAAATGAGTGAACATATCGATCCTGAGAAATTTGCCATGATTTTCTTGTACGGGGAACAAATGCATGCATTAAAAGAAGACTTGAATCAAAAATATCCGCAACTACCTGTGTTCTATTTTGAAAAAGAAAAGAATAAATTGATTGAGGCTGTCAAACAAAATCTTGAATCAACAGATAGTATTATGCTGAAAGGCAGCAACAGCATGGGCTTATTCGAAGTAGTAGAACAGCTTCAGCAAATGAAATGAAAATCTGTAAACTTGCAGAAAATGAAAAGCTATGTTAGAATAACCTATTGCCGAAAGATGAAGAGAAATTGGACTGGTTTTGCCATGGAAGCAACTTGTCGAAACCAGATGTCATAATCATGATAAAGCTGAACGCGACCCGTTTGGCTTTTCTAATGCCTAAACTTCGCAAAGTGATTTTTCGGTGGTGCCACAGGGGCTAAGAATGGGTAAAAACGTGCGTGGCCACTGTCAAAAAGAAACAATACACTTTGACCGAACAAATCGACGGGGTAGCAAAAAAGCTACATCCTCAGTTAACAACCATATAGGAGGATTCATTTGAAATTTAAAGAACTAGAATTATCACCAGAATTGTTGAAATCAGTCGAACGCGCTGGTTTTGAAGAAGCAACACCTATCCAAGCAGAAACGATTCCGCTAGCATTAGTTGGAAAAGACGTTATTGGACAAGCACAGACAGGTACAGGGAAAACAGCTGCATTTGGATTACCAATGTTAGAAAAAATCGATCCAGATCGTCACGAATTACAAGGTCTGGTTATCGCACCAACACGTGAATTAGCTATCCAAACACAAGAAGAACTATATCGTTTAGGGCGCGACAAAAAAGTGCGTGTACAAGCTGTCTACGGTGGAGCAGATATTGGCCGTCAGATCCGTGGCTTGAAAGATCGTCCACATATCGTTGTGGGTACACCAGGACGTATGCTTGACCACATCAACCGCCATACATTGAAACTTGGAACTGTTCAAACATTAGTCTTGGATGAAGCAGATGAAATGTTGAATATGGGCTTCTTGGAAGATATCGAAAAAATTATTTCCCAAGTTCCTGAACAAAGACAAACATTACTTTTCTCAGCAACAATGCCGCCAGCCATCAAGAACATCGGCGTTAAATTCATGAAAAGTCCACATCATGTGAAGATCAAAGCGAAAGAAATGACAGCTGACTTGATCGATCAATACTATGTCCGCGCAAAAGAATACGAAAAATTTGATATCATGACTCGCTTGTTTGATGTTCAAACACCGGAACTAACAATCGTCTTCGGACGTACAAAACGCCGTGTAGATGAATTAGCACGCGGATTAGAAGCACGTGGTTATCGTGCAGAAGGAATCCATGGCGATTTGTCTCAACAAAAACGGATGAGCGTATTGCGTTCATTCAAGAGCGGTCACTTAGATATCCTTGTAGCGACAGACGTTGCCGCACGTGGATTAGATATCTCAGGTGTCACTCATGTGTACAACTATGATATCCCTCAAGATCCAGAAAGCTACGTTCACCGTATCGGACGTACAGGCCGTGCCGGAAAAGGCGGTATGTCTGTGACTTTCGTTACACCAAATGAAATGGACTACTTGCATGTGATCGAAAACTTGACGAAAAAACGGATGACGACTTTACGTCCGCCAACCGAAAAAGAAGCATTCAAAGGTCAATTAGGTGCTGCAGTTGAACAAATCGAAACAAAACTTGCAGAAAACGGTCTAGATAAATATCTGCAAACAGCAGATAAATTATTAGAAGAATATTCTGCACAAGATTTGGTTGCATTACTGCTGAAAACGACAGCAAAAGATCCAGCTGATGCAGTACCAGTGAAGATCACACCAGAACGCCCATTGCCAATGCAGAAAAAAGGATACAACAAAAATGGCAAACGTGGCGGCGGAAACAACCGTAATCGTCGTGACGGCGGGAATTATCGTGGAAACAAATCAAAAGGCGGTTATAGCAAAAACATTAACAGCCAAAAAGATGGCGGTAAACGTCACAATGATAAAAAACGCGGATTTGTGATCCGTTCAAATAACGATTAAACCTAAAATGAAAGTTTCTCTGTTTTAAGAGAAACTTTCATTTTTGTTATTTGTGGACTTATTTGTGGCAAAATGGTTATAATTTGGTAGAATGAGAGTGTTCTAAATTTATTGAAAAGAGAAAAGCATATGATAAAAGGAATTGGGATCGATGCAGTCGAATTGTCTAGGATCACTCGGCTGATCGAAGAAAAACCAAAATTCATTGCACGAATCTTGACCTCTGAAGAAACGAAACTGTTCCAATCCTTGCCTTTTCATCGCCAAGTAGAATTTTTAGGCGGACGTTACGCTTGTAAAGAAGCTTTCTCTAAAGCTTGGGGAACGGGAATCGGGAAAGTTACCTTTCAAGATATCGAGATTTTAAAAAATGAAAACGGTCAGCCCGTTGTTACGCGCTCACCCCATGAAGGCAATGTATGGGTCAGTATTACTCACACAAATGAAACAGCTTTTGCACAAATTATTTTGGAAGACTAGAAAGAAGGAAAAATGATGGTTGTCGCTTGGCACCGCCCAACGAAAGCAGTGATACATAAAAAAGCTATAACTGAAAATGTAGCAAATGAAGTGGCAAGACTTCCGCAAGGGAAAGAATTGTTTGCAGTAGTAAAAGCAAACGGATACGGTCATGGAGCTGTAGAGACAGCTGAAGCAGCAGTTGCTGGTGGAGCTTCGGGCTTTTGTGTTTCAAATTTAGATGAAGGAGTCGAGTTGAGAGAAGCTGGATTTACTCAGCCTATCCTTATCTTGAACATGGTTCCTTACGACGCACTGGCTTTAGCTGTTGCTCATGATTTGTCAGTAACTGCAGGTACACGGGAATGGTTGCAGGTAGCAGCTGCTATTTTAGAGGAAGGCAAGCTAGAAATGCCTCTTTCGATCCATTTAAAAGCAGATACTGGGATGGGACGTATCGGTTTTTGTACACCTGAAGAAGTAAAAGAGGCAGCTGCATTCATCAGAGAAAGTCGTGTATTAGAATGGGAAGGATTATTTACCCATTTTTCTACAGCAGATCAACCAGATGATACGTATTGGAACCTGCAAAAAGAACGCTTTATGGAAGTGCTAAAAAAACTTCCTGAACTTCCTCGATATGTACATGTCAGTAACAGTGCAACGGCTTTATGGCATGATGAAACAATCGGCAATATGATTCGTTATGGTGTAGCAATGTATGGACTGAACCCATCTGGACATGCACTTCCGGAAGTTTATCCGTTACAGCCAGCACTTGAACTGGTTTCTGAATTGATCCAAGTCAAAAAACTCCCAGCAGGTGAAGGAATCGGCTATGGGGAAACATATATCACTCCTGAAGCAGAATGGATCGGAACGATACCGATCGGTTATGCAGATGGCTGGTTACGAAAGATGCAAGGTTTTTCTTTATTGGTAGAAGGAAACTATTGTGAAACGATTGGACGTGTATGTATGGATCAACTGATGATCCGATTGCCTCAAGAATTTCCGGTCGGAACAAAAGTGACGCTTATCGGCAAAAATGCAGACAAAGAAATCACTATGCAAGACGTAGCAGATCAATTAGGTACGATCCACTATGAAGTGGCATGCGGATTAGGACAGCGGATACCAAGAGAATATCAAGAATAAGGAGGATCCTATGGTAAAAAGAGGAGATATTTATTTTGCTGATCTTTCTCCAGTCGTGGGATCGGAGCAAGGCGGAACACGCCCAGTTTTGGTTATTCAAAATAATCTAGGTAACCATTTCAGCCCGACGATCATTGTTGCGGCCATAACGGCAAAAATGGCTAAGCCTAAGCTTCCGACTCACATTGGGATCAAAGCTACTGGAACAGGAATAGAAAGAGACTCCGTTATCCTGTTGGAGCAGATCAGAACGATCGATAAATCAAGATTGAAAGAAAAAGTCTGTCATTTGGATCGACCAATTATGGCAGAAGTTGACCGAGCATTAAAAATTAGTGTGGGCATTGAGGCACTGACTCCTGTTACTAAATAAGTATAGCGAAGTAACCATGCAGCCTTTACATATAAAAAAAGGTCCAACTGTGCGTAAAAAAAGATACGTCCGCTTCTAGTACCAGCATTTCTGCTAGAAGAAGCGAACGTATCTTTTTTGATGATCCAAGGAGTGGTCCATGCGCCCTCCTCCTTTACAGCCAGACTTGGACTACCAGCTGGCTTTTTTTACTCCTGGAATCAAACCTTTATGTGCTAACTCACGGAATTTTATACGGGACATCCCGAATTTACGCATGTATCCGCGAGGTCGTCCATCGATTAGATCGCGATTTTTCAACCGTTCTGGACGAGCATCTAAAGGAAGTTTATGCAAGCCTTCATAATCTTTTTGCGCTTTTAATTCCTGACGTAAAGCAGCATAGCGTTCAATCGTTTCTTGCTGTTTTTTTGCTTTGGCAATCTTTGATTTTTTAGCCATCAACAAATTCCTCCAATTTTTTTATTAGCGTAAATCGTAATCTTTACGTTTTTAGATGAATAATTTAACACGATACGCGAAAAAAAACAACTATTTTGTTTTGGATTATGTTCCAAATTGAAAAGACATTTTTTTTGTCAAAATAAAGGCATAAACGTAAACTTAAAGAAAAAGGGAGATGGTAACTATGCGAAGATTTGCAATTAATGGTTACGGAGAAGCGCAAGATGTTTTTGAAGAAATCAATGCTCATCCCAGAGAAGTCGATTCTGGACATATTCGTGTAGAAATAAAAACATTCAGCGTGAATCCGTATGATGTTGCCTTGCGTTCAGGAGAGATGAAAGAGATACGAACATTGAAATTCCCTTATGTACTAGGTAATGATGGCGCTGGTATCGTGACAGAGATTGGTTCAGATGTCACAACTGTTCATGTAGGTGATCGAGTAGCTGTCCATGCAGTCGGCGGGACTTACGGAGAAGAAGTCGTACTGCCATCAACAAAAGCAGCAAAAATTCCAGATGAAATGAGTTGGGAAGAAGCAGCCGGAATGGTCACACCAGGGATTACGGCGTATAATCTAATCAATCATTTGACGGAAATCCAGCCGACAGATACAGTGATGATTCTAGGTGCATCAGGTGCGGTCGGGTCTAGTCTGATCCAGCTTCTCCACGAAAAGGGTATCCGAGTCTTAACCAGTGCCTCTAGTAAAAACGAAGAAAAAGTAAGGAAACTAGGAGTTTCAGCATTTGCTGCTTATGATAAAGCAGACCCAGGCATGCAATTTGCTGATCAAGCAGACCTTGTGATTGATGCCACGAAAGGAAGCATCAAAGGAGAAACCGGCATCCAGATCCTGAAACCAGGTGGGAGATATGTTGCATTAAATGACCTCCCAGACCTAAATTTGCGGCAAAAAAAGGAAGGCTTTTATGAATCATTTGTTCCAAGAAAGGAATATCAAGATGCAGAAGCCTTTGCTGGCATAATCAAATCCTATCAAAAAGGTGCCTTTCATATTTTTATTTCAATGAATCTGTCTGCTTCACTTGCACATGTTATCCAAGCACATCAGCAAGTTGAAGGGCATCCTCCTGCCGGGAAAATCATTTTGTCATTCGAAAAGTAAGAAACATAGGAATAAAAAATGAAAAAAGCTGAAACAATTTTGTAGGGGCAAAGACCAAAAAAGTGTTTTAGCTTTTTTGCGTATACGTATAATAGATAAAAACTTTGGCATAAAATTATCTTTCCCTTTTATTTCATGATAAAGTAAAGGCTGTAATCCTTAATTATTTCTCAATATATAAGAGATTACAATGAGACAATTGCCGTGATATGTCCAAAAATTCGACTTTTTTGAAAAAAGCCGATTGAAAAAAGTATGAAATACATGGTAAAGTAATTCAGCTGAAAAAAGAAGAAGGGGGAGAACTATGCAGTCAATCAAAAATACACTTCGTTTATATTTGCTTGACTGGAAACGGATTTTCAAAAACCCGATTGCTACACTTTTGATCATTGCGATCATGATCATCCCTTCGCTATATGCGTGGTTTAACATTAAAGCACTATGGGATCCATATGGAAATACTGGAGAGCTGCCAATTGCTGTTTACAGTGCAGACAAGCCAGCAGAGTTTCAAGGTAAAGAAGTGGCCATTGGGAAGCAAGTCATCGAATCGCTTCATAAAAATAAACAATTAGGATGGCAATTCGTTGATTCAAAAGAGCAATTAGAAGACGGAGTCCGTTCCGGAAAGTATTACGCAGGTATTTACCTGCCAAAGGATTTCTCAGAAGATCTGCTGAGTTTTACTAGTGGTGACATCAAGAAACCGAAAATCGAATATACGGTAAATGAAAAAATCAATGCGATTGCACCGAAAATCACCGATAAAGGAGCAAGTTCGATCCAATCGCAAATCACAAATGAATTTATCAAAACAGCCAGTTCGACTTTATTGAAAGTATTCAATGAAATAGGTTACGACATCGATACGAACCTAGTAAGTATCAATAAAGTCAAAGAGATGATTTTATCAACAGATGAAAATCTGGACACGATCGACGGCTACACAAAGCAAGTCCTCGAATTACAAAGTCAATTACCTGACATCAAGGAAAAATTGAATAAAGCAAATGAATTCGTGGATTACATCCCTAAAGTAGATGAGATGGGCGAAAAAGTCGTTGCATTGAATGACAAAATGCCTGAATTGAAAGACCAAGCAAAAATCATCCTTGATTTGCAAGAAAAAATCCCAGAGATCCAAAATGCTGGTAAACAACTAGCAGAGATCGACGGCGATTTTGCTTCGATCCAAGAGACAATGAATCAAGGAATCGATGAAGCAAAACAAGGCTTGACGATCATCCAACAAGTACAAGATATCTTGCCAGATGTGAAAAATTTAGAAAACCAGGCAAGTGATCTAGCAAACCAAACAAAATCAGGTGCCTCTCAGCTGAAAGATGCGATACCAAGCATCACAAACAGTGTAGATGTTACATTGAAGTCAATTGGACAAGTGGCAACAACGACTAGTTCGTTAATAGATACTGTAAGAATAGCTATTGAAGATGGTAAGCTGACTGATGATGAAAAGAAAAACATCAGCAATGTATTGAACGGCTTTATTGACGGAATATCTCAACAACAAAATGCAATCGATAAACTGGTCGAGTTCCTGACTAAATTGCAAACAAGTGCTGGAAATACGAAATTGCAGCCAATCATTGATCAGCTAAATCAATTAAAACCCTTGCTAAGCAATCTGCAAAACCGCCTATCTGCTTTGAACACAGCTGTTCAAAATGAAGACACGAAGGCTATTGATGAATTGCTAGATCAAATTGATGCCGTTGCTAATAATATCAATGGCATCATTGCTGGTATCAATACAGGTCAAATCAGCTCAACCGTCACTTCTCTACTAGACCAAGTCATCGATACGATTGGGACTGCACAAGGCGCACTGAGCAAAGCAGACCAGATCGACTTTGATTCGCTTCTCAGCTCAACGAAAGCAACTGTAACAAATGCAGTGGCAATCTTAGAAAAATATCAAAAAGAAATGCCTGCAATTGGACAAGAAATCCACGATGCCAATACAATGTTGAATGGCAATATGGAGACCATCGTCAATGGCATCAATGAAGGGGCAGACCTATACAACAATGAATTACCGATCCTTCAGCAAAAATTAGGGTTGGCCGCTGATTTTATCCAAAATGATTGGCCCACACTAAAAAATGAAATCACCGGTACATTGACAACAGTAAATGAAAAAATGCCAGAAGTCGAAACAGCTGTGAACGCTGCTGCGGACTTGATCAACAATGACTGGCCAAATATCAAAGCTGGTATCCAAAAAGCAGCAGATGCGATCCGAAAAGGCGAACAGGAAGTCGATCTAGGAGAAGTCATCAAATTATTGAAACTAGATGCAACAAAAGAAAGTGACTTCTTTACACAACCTGTTGAGCTGCAAACCAATGCGCTTTATCCAATCGCAAATAACGGTTCAGCTAGCACTCCATTTTATACTGCACTATGTCTGTGGGTCGGCGCTGTTCTTCTTTCAAGTGTTGCTACGACAGAATACTATTTAGGAAAGAAAGACCGAAACAATTTTACGAAACGAGAACAATTCGTTGCTCGTATGCTGACATTCTTGACAATGGCAATCGCGCAAAGCTTGATTGTTACATTAGGGAATATTTTCTTACTAGGAGTAGATGTCCAAAATCCAGTCTACAGCGTGTCATTTGCTGTCTTGATTGCCTTAGCATTTATGATGATCGTTTACGTCCTGGCTGCATTATTCGATAATGTCGGTAAAGGGATCGCTATCATCATTTTAGTACTGTCGATCTCTGGTGGAGGCGGGAACTATCCGATCCAAGTCTCAGGGAAATTCTTCCAAATGATCAATCCGTTCTTGCCATTTACTCATGCGGTAAACTTGTTACGGGAATCTGCAGGAGGAATTTATTGGCCAAATGCTACGAAAGCAATCTGGATCATGATCGGTTTGTTTGTTGTCTTTGGAGTCGTAGGAACGGCAGTCTATCCGTTCATCGAAGAAAAAATGACGAAATTCAAAGAAGCGGCGCATGAGAGCCATATTTTTCATTAAAGAAAAGAGGTTGTGAAATCAGCGCTTTGAGCTAATACCGAGGGTCAGCTGATGGAACATCGTTTACCAAGAGGTTGTGAAAAAGCTGTTCTGCAGTAATAAGAATGACCAAACAAAAAAACAGCTTCACATTTCTCTTTTAAAAGTTAAGATATAAAAAAGGATAGAACCTGATTTTCTAAGTCAAGTTCTATCCTTTTATTATAGAATTCAAAGAAAAAGCCCATAAAAAAATGTTAGATTTTTGCTGTATTAAAGCGTTTGAAAAAGCGCTTGATATTTTTCTGTTTTTTTCCAATTATTTTCTTAAAGTTTATTGACTTTTAAGGTCAGTGAGCGTACTATAACATCTTGTTTACTATAAATTTTCGACTATCATACTTGAAGTAAAATTGCGTGTAAAGGAGTTTAAAAATTGGATTACTTAAAAAGGTTGTTAGTAGGTAAGCCTTTAAAATCTGCTGAAAATGATGAGCACAAATTAACCCGTTTTGCTGCTTTGGCATTATTGTCGTCTGATGCGTTATCATCTATTGCATATGGTACGGAACAAATCGTTGTTGTTTTAGTCGCTTTGTCTGCTGCAGCTATCTGGTATTCGCTGCCCATTGCCGCTTTTGTTATTATTTTATTGATTTCCTTAACGCTATCATATCGTCAAATCATCCATGCTTATCCTCATGGCGGTGGAGCATATGTCGTCAGCAGTGAGAATCTTGGGAAGAATGCGGGCTTGATTTCCGGTGGCTCTTTATTGATCGACTACATGTTGACGGTAGCAGTATCTGTCTCAGCAGGTGCTGAAGCAATCACATCAGCGGTCCCAGCATTATACGGGCATCAAGTTGCTATTTCTGTGACAATCGTTTTACTACTGATGATGCTGAATCTTCGTGGTCTGAGAGAATCTGCATCGTTCCTGTTATTTCCGGTGTACACATTTATCCTTGTAATCTCGTTGCTAATCGTTGTTGGGTTATATAATATCGTGACAGGTGCTGTGCCATTGCAAGCTACTGCGTTGCCAGGGGCGGTTGTTCCAGGGGTTTCTATCGCCTTGATTTTACGGGCATTTTCTTCTGGTTCCTCCTCTTTGACTGGGGTTGAGGCTATCAGTAATGCCGTACCATTCTTCAAAAAGCCAAGAGCCAAAAATGCCGCTGCTACATTGACGATGATGGCCTTGATCTTAGGTTTCTTCTTCGTTGGAATCACATTTATCAATTATTGGTATGGAATCGTTCCAGAAAAAGAAGTCACTGTTTTGTCTCAAATCGGTAAAGCTGTCTTTGGACATGGTATTTTGTATTACGTCCTTCAATTTGCTACAGCGCTGATTTTAGCCGTTGCTGCCAATACCGGTTTTTCTGCTTTTCCAGTTCTTGCATACAATTTGGCAAAAGATAAATTCATGCCCCACATGTATCAAGATCGTGGGGATCGACTAGGCTATTCCAATGGGATTATCACACTAGCGCTAGGTTCAATCGTGTTGCTGTTTATTTTCCATGGCTCAACAGAACGCTTGATTCCGTTATACTCTATCGGCGTGTTCATTCCATTTGCTTTATCTCAAACAGGGATGGTCGTCAAATGGAAAAAAGAAGGAAAAAGATGGTTAAGCAAATCGATTGCCAATATTACAGGTGCGTTCATCTCATATGCAATCATTGCGATTTTGTTCGTCTATCGGTTAGGGGACATTTGGCCTTTCTTCATCATCATGCCAATCGTTATGTTCATTTTTTATAAGATCCATGATCATTATAAAAAAGTGGCAGAACAGCTTCGTTTAGAAAATGATGCAAAACTACATGACTATGACGGAAATACCGTTCTTGTATTAGTTGGGAATGTGACACGGGTGAATATCGGTGCGTTGAATTACGCACGTTCGATCGGTGATTATGTCGTTGCAATGCATGTTTCGCTAGACGAAGATGTCGAAAAAGAAAAAGAAATCGAAGCAGAATTTAAAAAGCATTTCCCAGATGTCCGTTTCTCAATCGTCCATTCTTCTTATCGCTCGATTGAAAATCCGATTATCCGGTATGTAGATATCGTAAGTAAAAATGCAGCGAAACAAAACTATACAACTACTGTGCTGATTCCTCAATTTGTACCAAACAGACGTTGGCAGAATATTCTCCATAACCAAACAAGTTTGCGGTTAAGATTGCGGTTGTCTTGGCGTGAAAATATCGTTATCAGCACCTATAGTTACCATTTGAAGAAATAAGTCCATCAAGAATCTGGGACACAAAGTAGTTTATTGAATATCATTTAAATAAAAAAGGTCGTAGCGCTCAAGCGCTACGACCTTTTTTTGTCTTGATTCATTCTGTCTGCGATTTTTTTGAAGCAGGATCTAGCCGTTTTTCCAAAATACCTAAAAGCCAGTCTGTGATGATCGCCATTAATGCAGTTGGCAATGCACCGGCTAAAATAATCGATGTGCCATCTGTTGCATTGGTTCCTCGGATAATGATATCTCCAAGACCACCAGCACCGACGAATGCACCAATCGCGGTTATCCCGATGGCAACAACTAGCGCGTTTCTTATGCCTGCCATGATAACAGAAACAGAGAGTGGTAACTCTACCATGAACAGCCGTTGTCTAGCAGTCATCCCCATGCCTTTGCCGACATCCAGGATATTTTTGTCTACTTGGATCATCCCGGTGTACGTATTCTTGATAATGGGTAATAGGGAATATAAAAATACAGTAACAATCACGACATTGACTCCTAGACCTAATCCAATAATCAGAATGGAGATCATGGCTAAGGAAGGAGTCGTCTGGATGATATTCGCCAAACGAATCACCCAGTTTGCTAATTTACGTCTCCTAGAAATCATGATCCCGACCGGAATCCCGACAACTGCTGCAAAGAGGACACCATAGATAGAAATCAGGAAGTGACGGATAAATTGTGCAAAGATATAGGAGCCATTTTCCTGGAAATAATAGAAAAATTGTTGAAAGACATTCATTTTATCCAATTGCTTCACTTCCCTTCAAAATAGTGGTTTTCTTGTAAGAAACGTTGTGCTACTACTGATGGTTCCACTAGATTATTATCTGCTTCGTAGTTCAATTCCTGCATTTTTTCCGTACTGATGGTATGACCTAACTTATTTAAGGCTTCTTTTAAATGAGGCGTATCAGCTAATACCTTGTTGTCTACAACTGGAGCAGCATCATATGGTGGGAAGAATTGACGATCATCTTCCAACATGACTAGATCATAACTGGCGATCCGTCCATCTGTAGAGTAGCCAAGAACAATATCCATTTTACCTGCTTCGACTGCATCGTAAACAAGTCCAATCTGCATAGGTAAGATCGAATTAAAAGAGAAACCATAAGTTTCCTGGAAGCCGTCGTAACCGTCTCCTTTACGATTGATCCAAGAAGTATCTACACCAGCTACTAATTCATCCGCTACATTTTTCAGATCACTGACTTTAGATAGATGGTATTTTTGTGCGGTGTCTTTTCGAACAAGAAAGACATACGTATTTTCAAAACCATAGGATGGGAACCACGTTTGGTCATATCTTTTCTCAAATTCATCTTTCACGATTTCAAAAGCTTTTTTCGGATCTTTTTCAGGAGGAAGATTCAATGTAGTGGTTAAATCTGTTCCTGTGTAGCGAGCTGCTGAAATCGAAGCATCTCCGTTCATCATCGCTTGGTGGTTGATAGTTGTAGTAGCGAGATTGTTGATGATCGCTGTGTTTTTATCTGTATAGTGTTCAACCATCCCGGCAACTAGGCTTGCTAAGATCTGAGCTTCAGAAGTGATCCCACCTGTGATCGAGATGGTGTCTTCATCTGTATTGCTGGCAAGTCCAGGGAAGGAACAACTTGCAAGTATAAGAAGAGAGAAAAGAACCATAGTCATTTTTAGTATACGTTTCATTCTTCATTCTCCTCTCTAAGTGCGATCGGTGTCAGCCGGCGTTCCAAGAGACCTAGAAGCCAATCAGCCAACAGAGCTAAAATCGTTACAGGGATCGTACCTGCCAAAATGAGATCTGGTTGGTAATTATTCAGTCCACTAAAAATCAAATCACCTAAACCACCAGCCCCGATATAAGAGGCAAGGGTAGCCCATGCAATCACGTAAACAGCAGCTAAACGAATGCCGGCCATGATCGTTGGCATAGCAATAGGCAGTTCGACGGAAAAAATGGATTGGAACTCAGTCATTCCCATCCCTTTTGCCACATCCCGATAATTCCAATCGACATTTTTCATCCCGATATACGTATTTCGTAGAATTGGCAATAATGAATAAATAAAGAGAGCGATGATCGCAGGTAATTTACCTACGCCAAATAGCGGGATCATCAATGCCAATAAAGCAAGAGAAGGGATTGTTTGCAAGGCGCTGGTTAAACCAATCACAATCGTAGCAGCTTTCGGAAAACGTGTCAGTAAGACACCAAGCGGTACAGCAATGATGATACCAATGATCAAAGCAAGTCCTGAAATATAAAGATGTTCAAAACCTTTTGAGAGAATTTCTGAACCGTGCTGATGAAAAAACTGCTGCATAGGTCAGACCTCCTTAGATTCTTCAGGAGTAGCTGACTCTGCAACATCAGTAGTTGCGGGGTCTTCTCCCCAAATCACATCGTAGACGATATCCACTAATGATGCGCGAGTCAAGATACCTACGACTTTGTTCTGTTCATCAACGACCGGCACGTATTTCAGCCCGCGTTTTAAAATGCGTTGCAAGGTATCACGAAGATAAGCGGATTTTTTTACGTAAAAAACATGTTTATTCAAAATGTCGCCTACACTGGATACTTTTCCTCGTTTTTTATTCAACGTTTCTACATCGATAAATCCTTTTAATACATTCGAATTATCAGTAACTAACAACGTATCTACACGTTTTTCCCTCATCAGTTTGATTGCTTCTTGTAATGATTTTTCCGGTGTAATCGTGATTGCTGTATTTAGCATAACTTCTCCGACTCTTGTCGCATTTGGTTTTGCTTGTAGTAAGCGATCTTCTCCAATCAACTCTTCTACGAAATCGTTTGCAGGATGACGTAAAATATTTTCTGGTGTATCGAATTGGATCACACGACCTTCACTCATGATGGCGATACGGCTTGCTAGTTTAATCGCTTCATCCATGTCATGGGTTACAAATACGATCGTTTTTCCCAAGCGCTCTTGTAAATCTTTGACAAGGTCTTGCAAAGAATCGCGAGTGATGGGGTCAAGCGCACCGAATGGCTCGTCCATCAAGATGATATCTTGATTCGCTGCAAGGGCACGAACGACTCCAATACGCTGCTGCTGACCACCAGATAATTCATGTGGGTAGCGATCTAACATCTCACGGGGCAATTCCACAAGATCAATCATTTTTTCAGCTGTTTTATTCCGTTCTTCTTGACTGACTTTCAACAATTTTTGGACAAGAGTGATATTTTCACGGATCGTCATGTGAGGCATCAATCCAATACTTTGGATAACATAGCCTATCTGACGTCGCAATTCCACTGGATCAATTTCTTGGATGGATTTTCCATCAATCAAAATTTTCCCTTGTGTTGGATCAGTCATTCGGTTGATCATCCGCATTGTCGTCGTTTTTCCGCTCCCGCTCGTACCGATAAAACAAATGAACTCACCCTTTTCAAATGAAAGATTGACGTCCTCTACAGCAACTTTCCCACCTTTATAAATCTTTGACACATTTTGAAATTCAATCATGGTGCCACCTCTTTTTCTATTTTCAATGAAGAACTATCTATTACTAGTATGCCTAAAACAATAAAAAAATACAAATAGGGTAGTTTTTTTATTTAGGGAAATAAAAAGCTAGGATAAAAATGTGCTGATTTTGCCAACAGAACGAAAAACATGATAGAATGATGAAGCACATGATAGAAAGTGAGTGACGATATGTTAACAACAGAAGATTTTGATTTTGACTTGCCGGAAGAGTTGATCGCACAAACACCATTAAAAGACCGCGATCATTCTCGTTTACTTGTTTTGGATCGGAAAACTGGAGAAATGAAAGACAAGCATTTCCATGAAATCATTGAAGAATTACATCCTGGTGATGCGCTAGTCATGAATAATACACGAGTTCTGCCTGCTCGTTTATATGGAGAAAAACCAGATACTGGTGCTCATTTAGAAGTCCTTCTTCTAACGAATACAGAAGGAGATACGTGGGAGACATTGATCAAACCTGCGAAACGTGCCAAAGTTGGGACAAGAATCTCTTTTGGTGATGGCAGATTGCAAGCAGTAGTGAAAGAAGAATTGGAACACGGCGGACGGATCATTGACTTTGAGTATGAAGGAATTTTTCTAGAGATTCTTGAATCGTTGGGAGAAATGCCATTGCCTCCATATATCAAAGAACGTCTGGAAGACCCAGATCGCTATCAAACTGTCTATGCGAAAGAAAATGGTTCTGCTGCAGCACCAACAGCGGGTTTGCATTTTACGAAAGAACTGCTTGATGAGATCGAAGCAAAGGGTGTTGAATTAGTATATCTGACACTACACGTAGGGTTAGGCACATTCCGTCCTGTCAGCGTAGATAAGATCGAAGAACACCATATGCATAGTGAATTCTACCGTTTGACGGAAGAAGCAGCTGAGCGATTGAACCAAGTACGTAAAAACGGCGGGAAAATCGTGGCTGTCGGAACGACTTCGATTCGAACATTAGAAACGATTGGAACGAAATTCAATGGAGAAATCAAAGCAGACAGTGGATGGACCGATATTTTCATCACACCTGGCTATGGATTCAAAGTGGTGGAAGCTTTTTCAACCAATTTTCATTTGCCAAAATCAACTTTAGTCATGTTAGTAAGTGCTTTTGCCGGAAGAGAATTGACATTATCTGCTTATCAGCACGCGATTGACGAGCGCTATCGTTTCTTTAGTTTCGGAGATGCGATGTTCGTGAAATAAGACTGGTTAGAACGATCGTACTCTGAGTATGAAAAAGTCAAGAATATCTCCGTAAAAACAAAAAAAGCTGCCGATTTTTTAACTGGCAGCTTTTTTCGATGCTTCTATTCGCAGATAATTATACAGTTGCGTTTCTGCTTTGAAACACGTGTTATTACTAGAAACTTCATTAACGAGTAATAACATTGAAGAAGTTAAGAACTATCTTTATGATACACCAACTTTTCAGCGACAATCGATCAATTTTTGTATGAAAAATGTAGTAAGATGCAAGTTAAAAGATAAGAAAAATGCGTACAAATAAGAAAAAGCCGAGCTCTCGATAAGCTCGGCTTTCTTGTATCTCGGAAGGATTCAAATAAACAGAAATGATTGTAACTTTCCATCATACATGCAAAGCACGGTGTTGAATTTCTTCATGTTAAACAAAAATTTTGTTTTCGTTACATCTTCAACATTTGAAACATCTCTTGTTCCTATTCAATTTTCAGACGTTTACGTTATTCAATTGTTACGTATCGCATTACTTCTTGTTTCGGATACTTCGTGATCCAAACATCCATACGCATTCACTATTTATAGGTTTGTACTCTACACGCATGTCTGGGTGAAACCTGTACTTCTAACAACTTTGTTTGCTTAGACTGTTCTATCGAGAAATTCTTCTGTTTATTTGATGGTATCCTCCTTCCTTACATCTATATAATAGCATCTTTTGGTAGCGTTTGCAAATATAAGTGCTTTGGATTTTATGCTTTCTTAACAAATAATCAATAAGCCCTTTGGTTGAAGTAATTAAAAAAAGGATGTTATAGTAAAATTAGTACCTTTTTTTGTACGAAGATTTTAAAGGAGGAAATAGGATGGAAGAATACAAGCAGACAATAGAAGAAGTAAGGAAGGTAACGGAAACAGATCCAGATACTGGGTTGTCTTCACAAGAAGTGGATGAACGACGAAAAAAGCAGGGATTGAATAAATTCGATGAGGTACCAAAAGAATCAATGATCAAAAAATTCTTTCGAAGCTTGTCGGATTTTACAACGATCGTACTTCTTATAGCAGCGATGATTTCCTTTTATACTGCATTTGCTACAGAGCATGGAGATTTATTTGAAGGACTGCTGATCATCGCTATCGTTGTGATCAACTCGGTATTGTCAATCGTCCAAGAAGGAAACGCAGAAAAAGCACTGGAATCCTTGCAAGATATGAATAAACAAACGGCAACTGTCATACGTGATGGCAAAGTGACCACTGTTGAGTCAGAGCAACTGGTGGTTGGTGATATTCTTGTTTTAGAGTCCGGTGATGCTATTTCTGCCGATGCCCGTTTGATCGAAGCATCCCAATTACGTGTAGAAGAATCGGTGCTGACTGGAGAAAGTGAAGCAGTCGAAAAAGATGCAGCATTCGTCGCAAAAGAAGATGAGTCATTAGGTGACCAACTTAATATGGTATTTAAAGGGTGTACGGTTGTTGCAGGTCGTGGGAAAGCCATCGTCACGGCTATTGGTATGGCTACTGAAATGGGTAAGATCGCGGATCTTTTGAACGAAAACACCATGCAAAAGACACCTTTACAGGTCCGGTTGAATCAGCTAGGCAAACGAATCAGTATGATCGCTTTAGCGGCTGCGGCTTTAGTATTTGTGATTGGTGAATTACAAGGAGAACCACTCCTTGAAATGTTCATGACTTCGATTTCCTTGGCTGTTGCAGCTGTACCGGAAACCTTGACTGTTATTGTTACGTTGACACTTGCATACGGTGTGCAGAAGATGGCGAGGAAACATGCGATTATCCGGCAGCTACCAGCAGTAGAGACGCTAGGAACTGCTAATGTTATCTGCTCAGACAAAACAGGAACGCTGACACAAAATGAAATGCGCGTCCGCCGAGTCTGGAGCAAAGACGATGAAGTAACGAATATCGAAGACTCAATGACGAACAGCGCGATGGAAATATTGAAAATGGCCGCACTATGTACAGATGTGACGGTCGAACAAGAAGATGACGACCTTGTTATCAAAGGTAATCCAACAGAGGTAGCCATCGTCAGGGCTGTTGAAGAGAATTATCATACAAAAGCAGAATTAGAAGAAAAATATCCACGAGTAAACGAGCTTCCTTTTGATTCTGAACGAAAAATGATGACAACGGTTCATCAAATGGGCGAAAAATACATCTCAATCACCAAGGGAGCATTCGATGTTCTGGCTCCGCGCTTTAGTTCAGGCGATGTAGAACAAGCAGCAATTGTTAATGATCGCTTTGGTAAACGGGCACTGAGAGTGATTGCTGTTGGTTATGCTACTTATGACGAAGAACCGCAAGATATTTCTTCTGAAGCATTGGAAAAAGACTTACGTTTGATTGGCCTGATCGGAATGATCGATCCACCACGTCCAGAAAGTAAAGGAGCAATCAAGCGAGCGAAAAAGGCCGGCATCAAAACAGTCATGATCACTGGAGATCATGTGGTAACTGCCAGTGCCATAGCGAAAGAATTAGGTATCTTGAATGATCCGTCAGAAGCACTCTCAGGATCAGAACTGCATCAATTATCAGACGAAGAATTAGATGCGCGTGTCAAAGCTCTCTCTGTCTATGCTCGGGTAACGCCAGAAGACAAGATCCGGATCGTCAAATCTTGGCAACGTACGGGTGCAGTCGTAGCGATGACTGGTGATGGTGTGAATGATGCACCAGCGTTGAAAGCAAGTAACGTCGGATGTGCTATGGGGATCACAGGGACAGACGTGGCGCAAAGTGCCGCAGATATGATTCTGACGGATGACAACTTTGCGACGATCGTCGATGCTGTCAGTCAAGGACGCTCGGTTTATCAGAATATTCGTAAAGCAATCAACTTTTTGCTAAGTTGCAACATTTCGGAGATTTTTATTGTTTTGATTGCGATGCTGTTAGGTTGGGGCGCACCATTCACAGCTGTACAGTTACTGTTTGTCAATGTAGTTGCCGATGGACTTCCAGGATTTGCTTTAGGAAGAGAACCAGCAGAACACGGCATCATGGATCAGCCTCCTATTCCGAAAAACGAAGGGATCTTTGCTCGAGGCTTATTGCAAAAAATCGCCATAAACGCAGGGGTCTTCACCATCGTAACTTTGTTTGGTTATTATTTAGGTAGTTATGTCGATACTATCAGCCCATGGGTAGACGCAAGTCAACATGTCGGTCAAACAGTTGCATTCTTGATCTTAGCTTACTCATCAATTTTGCATGTGTTCAATGTACGCAGCAGTCAATCGATCTTCAAAGTCAATTTAGCAACAAATAAAGCGTTGTTTGAAATGGCGTTACTGGCATTAGCTATTACAACGGCTGTTGCTTTGCTGCCGTTTACGCAAGAACTATTCGGCCTAGTACACATCAGTTTGAATCACTGGTTCTTGGTAGGGATTTTGTCTATCGTACCAATCGCGGTCAATGAACTGATCAAGTTCCACCGATTGCCGGAAGCAGAAGAAGAGGAATGATCAACTGTTTCTAAGTTGATTTTCTTTTTACTGGAACTATACAAAAAAGGAGGCGTGACATGAATGTTGTCACACCTCCTTTTTTGCTAATAGGCTGAATGTTTCTTTTACTGCCTCTTGATAAACGGTGTTCTCCTGCCAACCCTTCGGTCACAAGTCACGATATTCATCAAACATGAGAAACTGTTTTTTGTGACTCGGAATTAAACGGCAGGCTCACACTCTCTTTTAAATATCTTTTGGCAATTGTTCATAAAATGCTGCTTTTGTTGCAGAAATGTATGGGCTGAGCCATAGATAACCGATACCAGCAGTTGCTAATGCTAAGATATGCCAGCCGATAAATGAAAGATCTAACCAGAAAAGTTTTCCTTTGTAACCATCCATCAATTTTCGACTTGCGGTGATCGTATCCAGTACTTTAGGCGTTTGACCTGTTTCTTGGACGATATCATAATAGATAAAATAGCTTTGAGAATAAGAATAGCTTTTAATGATTCCAGGAATAACTAATAACAAACCCCATAATGTTGTAAAGATTGAAATCAACACAGCTAAACCGATCACTCCGCCGATAAACAAACCTTTGAATCCACGAAATGCATCTTTGAATGGTTCAATCTGATCTTTTTGACCACGTAAAACATCAAGATAAGTCCAAGAAATACCACTCATGAACAAAGCGCTGATAATGCTAGAAATAATTCCACCACCACCTCCTGAACTACCGCTTCCTGATGCCATCGCATCTGAGACGTTCGCTGATCCATCATATGTGGCAATAGCAAACAAGATAATAGGAATCATAATAAGAAGAATAGCAACAATACCAATCAATGTAGGGATTAGATTTAATAAAACAGCTTGACCCCACCGACCTTTTAAACTCTCTTTTGCTTGGCGTTTTAATTCTGCAGAAGATTGCATGATTTTCCCCTCCTTTCTTTCATAAAACCAATATACCATGTATCAAAAAATATTTCTGTCATAATGTTTTTTTCTTTTTTGTTATTCATGAAAAAAAGATAAAAAAAAGAATATTAAATAAAGTAGAAGGAAGCCGAGGGAACTTGCAAAAAGCACTTGAAACGATTATGATGGTGGGAGTTGTCAAGATATTTTATATAGAAAGTAGGGAAATGAATGACGCAACCTGCCATTCGCTATCGTTTAATCAAGAAAGAAAAACACACTGGCGCGCGTTTAGGGGAATTGATCACGCCACACGGAACTTTTCCCACACCAATGTTCATGCCAGTAGGAACATTAGCTACAGTAAAAACAATGTCCCCAGAAGAGTTGAAAGAAATGGGTGCTGGCGTTATTTTAAGTAATACATATCATTTATGGCTACGCCCTGGTGAAGACTTAGTAGAAGAAGCTGGCGGACTGCATAAATTTATGAACTGGGATCAACCGATTTTAACAGATTCAGGCGGCTTTCAAGTTTTTTCATTAAGTGATATGCGGAATATCGAAGAAGAAGGCGTGCATTTCAAAAACCACTTGAACGGTTCGCGTATGTTTTTATCACCAGAAAAAGCAATCAACATACAAAATAAATTGGGCTCTGATATCATGATGAGTTTTGACGAATGTCCACCATTCGATGAAAGTTACGACTACGTGAAAAAATCAGTAGAACGTACGTCTCGATGGGCAGAACGAGGATTGAAAGCTCATGCTAACCCAGACCGTCAAGGATTATTTGGAATCATCCAAGGCGCAGGATTTGAAGATCTTCGTCGTCAAAGCGCGAAAGATCTAGTCGGCATGGATTTCCCTGGTTACTCAATCGGCGGATTATCTGTCGGGGAACCTAAATCAGAAATGAATCGTGTATTAGAATTCACTACACCGTTGATTCCCGAAAACAAACCACGTTACTTGATGGGTGTCGGTGCTGCTGATTCATTGATTGATGGTGTTATCCGTGGAGTAGACATGTTTGACTGTGTCTTGCCTACTCGAATCGCTCGAAATGGCACATGCATGACTTCTCAAGGCCGTCTAGTAGTGAAAAATGCGAAATATGCCCATGATTTCCGTCCAATTGATGAGAAATGTGATTGTTACACATGTAAAAACTATACACGTGCCTATATCCGCCATTTGATCAAATGTGATGAAACATTTGGCATTCGTTTGACTTCTTACCATAATTTATACTTCTTGTTGAATTTAATGAAACAAGTACGTCAAGCGATCATGGATGATAATTTGCTTGAATTTAGAGAAGCCTTTTTTGAAGAATACGGGTTCAATAAAGAAAACGCAAAAAGTTTCTAAAGGAAAATCTTTTAAAAATTAAGTAAAAAACTAGTGTTAGCAGCATTTTTCTGCTAAAGTGTTTTTTGTAGATACAGAATTAGTGAGGTGAAAAAAATGGGATCATTACCAATGCTTGTGATGTTTATCGCGCTATTAGCAATGTGGTTTTTTATGTCACGTTCGCAAAAGAAACAACAGCAAGAACGTCAAAACTTGTTAGATAGCATGAAACCAGGTGATTCAGTCGTAACGATTGGCGGATTACACGGAGTTGTTTCAGAAATCGACAATGATAAACGGACAGTCGTTTTAGACTGCGAAGGGATCTTCCTTGAGTACGATCGTGCAGCAATCAAAACGGTCAAACCAGGGACTGTCGTAACAAATGATGCAACAACGACTGTTGAAACAACAGAAGAACCAGCTGATACAGTTGAAGTAAAAACTGAAACAACAGAAACGCTGGAAGAGACAGAAGAGAAGAAAGAAAAATAAGTATCAAAGCTTATTTAAAGACGAGGTAGGGCAGAAAGATGTCCTACCTCGTTTTTTGTTCAAAAAAGAAAGAGATAAGAGCATGGGATACATTGCTCAATGTTGAATAATCGGGTGTGTCATATAAATAATAATAAATAACTTTATATATTTTTCTATATAAATACTTGTAAATAAAGCAATTTTGTATTTAAAAATAACTGTGAAAAAAATCACAAAAAAGTGTTTACATAGAAAAACGAATATTGTATGATATACATGTGAATGATTTAACAAATAACCATGACCCATTAGGAGGATAATGATGGCTAAAGTAATGGAAAAAGAAAAAACGAAGACAATTGACGTACAAGCAATGATTGATGGTTTGGCAGAAAAAGCAAATGTAGCATTGAAAGAAATGGAAAGCTTTGATCAAGAAAAAGTAGACCATATCGTGCATGAAATGGCAATGGCAGCTTTAGATCAACATATGCCATTAGCAAAGATGGCTGTGGAAGAAACAGGTCGCGGTGTTTACGAAGATAAAGCAATCAAAAATATGTATGCGTCCGAATATATTTGGCATAATATCAAACATGATAAAACAGTTGGTGTAATCAACGAAGATGTCCAAAAAGGATTGATTGAAATTGCTGAACCAGTCGGTGTGGTTTGCGGAGTAACTCCAACAACGAATCCGACTTCCACAACGATTTTCAAATCAATGATCGCGTTGAAAACAAGAAATCCAATCGTTTTTGCTTTCCATCCAAGTGCCCAAAAATCTTCTGCAGAAGCAGCACGAGTGGTACGTGATGCTGCTATCGCTGCCGGAGCTCCTGAAAATTGTATCCAATGGATCGAACATCCTTCGATCGAAGCGACTTCTATGCTAATGAACCATCCAGGTATCGCGATCGTCCTAGCGACAGGTGGAGCTGGAATGGTCAAGTCTGCTTACTCTACAGGAAAACCAGCTTTAGGTGTAGGTCCAGGTAACGTACCAGCTTATATTGAAAAAACAGCAAAAATCAAACGTGCAGTGAACGATTTGATCGTTTCGAAAACATTTGATAATGGGATGATCTGTGCTTCTGAACAAGCTGTGATCGTGGACAAAGAAATCTATGCAGCAGTAAAAGCGGAATTCCAAGCACACCAAGTTTATATCGTAAAACAAGATGAATTGCAAAAATTGGAAGATGCAGTGATGAACGAAGGAAAATATGCGGTCAATCCATCGATCGTTGGACATTCTGCGATGGAAATCGCCAAATTAGCAGGAATCAGTGTACCAAAAGGAACGAAAATGCTGATTGCTGAATTGGAAGGCGTAGGACCAGATTATCCGCTATCAAGAGAAAAACTTTCTCCAGTTCTTGCCATGATCAAAGCTAACAACACGGACCATGCGTTTGATTTGTGTGAAGGTATGTTGAATCTTGGAGGATTAGGACATACAGCAGTTATCCATTCAGAAAACGAAGAGTTGCATGTCAAATTCGGTCTTCGAATGAAAGCTTGTCGTATTTTAGTGAATACACCATCTGCAGAAGGCGGTATCGGTGATATCTATAACGAAATGATTCCGTCATTGACTTTGGGATGCGGTTCTTATGGTAAGAACTCTGTTTCTCGTAACGTCTCTGCTGTAAACTTAATCAATGTCAAAACTGTAGCGAAACGGAGAAATAACATGCAATGGTTCAAATTACCGCCAAAAATCTTCTTTGAAAAGAATTCTCTATTGTACTTAGAGAAAATGGAAAATGTTGAACGTGTCATGATCGTTTGTGACCCAGGTATGGTCCAATTTGGTTACTGCGATACAGTTCGTGAAGTATTGTCACGACGCAAAAATGATGTGAAAATCGAAGTCTTCTCAGAGGTTGAACCGAATCCATCGACAAATACCGTATACGCAGGAACGAAATTGATGGCAGACTTCAAGCCGGATACAGTAATTGCTCTGGGAGGCGGTTCTGCAATGGACGCAGCTAAGGGAATGTGGATGTTCTATGAACACCCAGACACATCTTTCTTCGGTGCAAAACAAAAATTCTTGGATATCCGTAAACGGACATACAAGATCGATAAACCAGAAAAGACACAATTCGTGTGTATCCCGACAACATCAGGAACTGGTTCTGAAGTAACACCATTTGCGGTCATCACTGACAGTGAAACACATGTGAAATATCCGTTGGCAGATTATGCATTGACACCGGATGTCGCAATCGTCGATCCTCAATTCGTCATGTCAGTTCCAGCATCTGTCACAGCAGATACAGGAATGGATGTGTTGACACATGCAATTGAATCTTATGTTTCAGTCATGGCTTCAGACTATACACGCGGATTGAGTCTGCAAGCAATCAAATTAGTCTTTGACTATTTAGAAAAATCAGTGAAAACACCTGATATGGAATCACGTGAAAAAATGCACAACGCTTCTACAATGGCTGGTATGGCGTTTGCTAACGCATTCCTAGGTATTTGTCACTCAGTCGCACATAAAATCGGTGGGGAATACGGGATCCCTCATGGACGGACAAATGCGATTCTTTTACCGCATATTATCCGCTACAATGCAAAAGATCCACAAAAACATGCGATGTTCCCTAAATATGACTATTTCCGTGCAGATACAGATTACGCAGATATTGCAAAATTCTTAGGTCTGAAAGGCGAAACAACAGAGGAATTAGTCGAAGCTTTAGCAACTGCTGTTTATGAATTAGGAAAATCTGTCGGCATCAACATGAGTCTAAAAGCTCAAGGAGTCACACAAGAAACACTAGATACAACCGTAGACCGTATGGCTGAATTAGCTTACGAAGACCAATGTACGACAGCTAATCCGAAAGAACCATTGATCTCTGAATTGAAACAGATCATCATTGATGCTTACAATGGATAAGCAAAAGAAAGCATAGAAAAGAGATAAAAAAATAGATGAAAAAGAACTTGGAAAACGTTGTTTCTCCAAGTTCTTTTTTTGTTTTCTAAGTATTTGAAAGTTACTTTTGTTATTTAACGTTTAGGTCAATTTTAGACAGTTTTTGTTCAAAAAGCGATATTTATAGTGAACGGTATTACTGCTATATTAAGGATATAAAATGAAAGCGTTTAAAAGGGTGGCATAAAGATGATTATTAAAGAAGAGATTTTTGTACCTAAAGAATTAGTGAAAGAAAAAATTGACCTGCTCGTTGAAAACCTGACAACGATCAAAGACGATAACGGTGAATTTTTATTGGACTTTGATGGATTGAAAGTAGATGACAAAAGCTGGACAGTATGGAATTGGCCACAAGGTGTCGGATTATACGGTATTTATAAAAATTACCAGATGACAAAAAATCCTCGCGCTTATCAAGTAGTCAATGAATGGTTTGAAGATCGGATGGAAGAAGGCGCTCCGCCAAAAAACGTCAATACAATGGCCCCATTGTTGACGATGGCTTACTTGTATGAAGACACGAAAGATTCACGCTATTTGCCTTATTTAGAACAATGGGCAGAATGGGTCATGAATGACATGCCTCGGACAAATGAAGAGGGGTTGCAACATGCCACATATGGACCGGAAAATAAGAATCAGTTGTGGGACGATACATTGATGATGACAGTGCTTCCTTTGGCAAAAATCGGGAAACTGTTGAATCGCCCAGAATATTTAGAAGAAGCTCGTTACCAGTTTATGATCCATATCAAATACTTGATGGATAAACGAACAGGGTTGTGGTATCACGGCTGGACGTTTGAAGGAAATCATAACTATGCCGAAGCATTTTGGGCTCGTGGAAACTGCTGGTTGACGATTGCTATTCCAGAGATCATTGAAATCTTAGAACTATCGAAAGAAGATGCATTGCGCAAGTTGTTGATTGAAACACTTGAAGCACAAGTGCGCGCATTAAAAACTTATCAATCTGAAAGCGGTTTATGGCATACGTTGTTGGATGATCCTTCTTCTTACGTAGAATCTTCTGCAACTGCAGGATTTGCTTACGGTATTTTGAAAGCGGTCCATAAACGTTATTTGCCGCAAGAATATAAAGAAGTCGCTTATCGTGCTATCCAAGGATTGCTTGAACAAATCGATGAAAAAGGAGAAGTCCAAAACGTTTCAATCGGGACAGGAATGGGGGATAGTTTAGATTTTTATCGGAATATCGGAATCACAGCAATGCCTTATGGACAGTCGTTAACGGTGCTTTGTTTGACAGAATTGCTCGTCTCTTATTGTTAAAAGAAAGGAAACCCATATGAAAAAAACATCACTGCTGTTTGCAGCAAGTTCGCTTAGCCTAGGTCTGCTAGGTCTAAGCGGCTGCGGAAATAATTCTAGTGTGGCAACTGTCGCAGATGCAGACGTAAATGAGACAGTTACCTTGCGCTTTGCTTATGCAAGCAACAGCCAGCCGGTAATTGATGCAATGAATGAATTTGGGCGTTTAGTAAAAGAAAAAACAGATGGTTCCGTACAGATCCAGTATTTCCCAGATGGACAACTGGGCGGAGAACGTGAACTAATCGAATTGACACAGTCAGGAGCAGTAGATTTCACAAAAGTAAGTGCCTCAGCGTTGGAAAGTTTCTCTAAAGATTATTCGATTTTTTCAGTTCCTTATCTATTCAATGATGAAGAACATTTCTTTAAGGTGATGGATAATGAAGAAATAATGGAACCAATCTACCAATCGACCAAAAATTTAGGATTTACCGGATTGACCTATTATGATTCTGGTCAGCGCAGCTTTTATATGGTAGACGGTCCGATCCATACGCCGGAAGATTTGAAGGGAAAGAAAATCCGTGTGATGCAAAGCGAAACAGCTATTAAAATGGTCGAGCTTTTAGGTGGTTCGCCAGTCCCTATGGGAAGTGATGAAGTGTACACGTCTCTTCAATCCAATTTGATCAACGGATCAGAAAACAATGAATTTGTCTTGTATACAGCTGGACATGGTGGGGTAGCTAAATACTATTCTTATGATGAGCATACACGTGTGCCCGATATCATCATCATGAATGATGCTATCAAAGAACAGCTAACTGCTGAACAGGAAAAAGCGATTGAAGAAGCAGCAAAAGAATCGACGGTTTTTGAAATCGAAGCTTTTGCCAGAGCGATTGAAGAAGAGAAAGCTTTAGCACAAGAAGAACATGGAGTTCAATTCAATGATGTAGATAATACACCGTTTCGAGAGGCAGTCGCACCGCTTCATGATACATTCAAAAACGATCCTGCCTACAAAGACCTTTATCAAAAGATCCAAGAGCAAGGAGCGTAGCTGTAATGAAAATGATTTTAAATAAGGTGTTAGAGATCCTAGGAGCTGTTTTGCTTGTTGGGATGGTCGCTGTCGTTTTATGGCAAGTATTTTCCAGAACGGTTTTAGGAAATCCGAATACGGTGACAGAAGAGCTTGTCCGATTCGGACTTGTCTGGTTTGCTATGTTGTCTTCTGCGTATGTTGTGGGACAAAAAGCACATTTAGCCGTAACGGTTTTAAGTGAAAAATTATCTGGTAAAAAAAGTAAAATTTTAGAAGTCGTTGTTCAAAGTTTATTTCTGGTATTTGCTACGATGATCATGGTGTATGGCGGATGGAATGCTGTCACGTTGACAATGGGGCAGATCTCGCCTTCTTTAAGCATTCCGATGGGGTACGTCTATTTGTCAGTACCTGTCTCAGGGATACTCATCATTATCTATAGTCTGATCAATCTAATCGATACATTAAGCAACAAGCCAGCAATTCAAGAAAAAATATAAAAATGGAGGAATAAAATGGCAATAGAAGCCGGATTAGTGTTATTTTTTGTATTTGTCGTGTTGCTTGTATTAGGGATGCCGATTGCTATAAGTATTGCATTCTCATCAATGATGACTTTATTGTTAGTTATACCGTTTGATGTTTCTGCTTTTAGTTCAGCTCAAAAAATGGTGGGAAGTATCAACAGCTTTTCGCTCATCGCTATTCCGTTTTTTGTTCTTTCAGGTATTATCATGAATAATGGAGGGATAGCCAAGAAACTAGTGGATTTTGCGATGTTGTTCGTCGGACGTGTACCGGGGGCTTTGGCTCATACGAATGTGTTAGGGAATGCTTTATTTGGTTCCATCTCTAGCTCAGCCATTGCCGCTTCTACCGCGATTGGCGGAGTCTTGATCCCTCAGCAAGTGGAAGAAGGATATGACCGGAAGTTTGCGACAGCAGTCAACATCGCGTCAGCTCCGACAGGTATGGTCATTCCTCCAAGTACTGCTTTTATCATGTATTCACTTGTTGCTGGTGGTACTTCGATTTCTGCTTTGTTTATGGGAGGGTATCTCGTAGGTATTTTTTGGTCATTAGGGATCATGCTAGTAGCATTCATCGTTGCTAAAAAGAATAAATACCCTGTTGTTGAAAAAGGGCAGATGGCTCATGCTGGAAAAATAATAAAAGAGGCGATTCCTAGTCTTCTATTGATTGTCATCATTATCGGTGGTATCTTGACCGGGATATTTACAGCAGTAGAAGCTTCAGCGATAGCTGTCATTTACTCCCTGTTGATTGCTATGTTCTACTATAAGACGGTAAAACTCAAAGATATACCTAATATGTTGTTTCAATCGGTAGCGATGTCAGGGACAATCATGTTCTTATTAGCTACTTCTTCCATGATGTCTTTTGCCATGGCATTTACTGGTATTCCTCAGGCAATCAGTTCGTTGATTATGGGGGTAACGGATAATAAACTAGTTATTCTGCTGTTAGTCAATCTCGTTTTGTTACTTGTGGGGATGTTTATGGATGTAGCGCCTGCTATCTTAATTTTTACACCAATATTTTTACCAATCGTCACAAGTGCAGGGGTTGATCCTGTACATTACGGGTTGTTTTCAATCATGAATCTGTGTGTAGGCTCAATTACACCTCCTGTGGGTACAGGGCTATATGTCGGTGCAAGTGTAGGAGGCGTAAAAGCAGAGGCAATGCTGAAACCACTTCTTCCGTTTTATGGGATTATCCTAGTCGTCTTGTTTTTGATTACCTATTTCCCGCAAATCGTCATGTGGCTACCCAATATGCTGAGTTAGGAGAATAATTATGTTGAACATTACAATTAGAGGACATGATCTTTCCCAAGTCCAAACGATAGAAGATCTTGCAGAAAAAACAAAAGAACAAGGAATCCATACACTGCAGCTCGCCTTAGGTCTTTCGTTTCCTGAAATGTCTTCTGGCGCAAACGAAATCAATTCTGGGATGGGAAATTATGTCAAACAAGTCTTAGAAAAGCAAGAAGTGTCCGTAGGAATTTTAAGCTGCTATATCAATATGATTCATCCAGATTTAACGATACGAGAAGAGTTGCTGACAAAGTTCGAGCAGTATCTTCACTATGCTTCTTCCTTTGGTGCGTCGATGGTTGCTTCGGAAACGGGATGTGTCTTGCCGGAAATTCAATATACGGAAGAAAATTTCACAGATGAAGCATTTGCTGAAGCAGTGTCCGTTATCCGTCGCTTGGTAAAAGCTGGAGAAAAATACCAAATGATGGTGGGGATAGAACCAGGTTTGAATCATCCAGTGTATTCTTTAGCAAGAGTAGAGCAGCTGATCCAAGCAGTGGATTCGGACTATCTAGGAATCATTTTAGATCCGACAAATTTGATTACAAGCACTAATTATCAAGAACAAGTCCAATTGGTAGAAGAAGCTTTTGAGCGTTTTGGTGAAAAGATATGTGCGGTTCATTTGAAAGATTTTCGTGTCGAACAGGAAAAAATCGTGCCGGTAAATTTGGGAGACGGTGTGATCGAGTACACAAAAATCAAAGAAATCATCAAGAAGAACCGTCCGTATCTGTATGTGGTTCTTGAAGAAACAAAAAATGATGGGATTCGTTATGGAAGAAGTCTTCTTGAATAATGTAAAGAAGACATTGATTAACTAATATTTAGAATGGAGGGGGCGGGGCTAGAAGATGTCACGTCTCTTCTTTTTTATAAGAGTATATAAAAGCAGCTCTTTTTGATTACAAAAAACGTGATATAATATAATTGTGCAAAACTGAACAAAGGAGGTGCAGCACATGCTCCAAAAGAAAATAAGCGGTGAGCAAGTCAATACGATGGTTTCTGATCAGTATGAAATCTATCATGTCAAAGATGTCGTCAGCCAAAATAAAACAATCTACCATCACCATGATTTTTATGAAATCCATGCTACATTAAAGGGTGAAGCGACTTTTTATTTGAATGGACGGCAATTTACGATCAAAGCAGGAAGTGTGCTGCTCATCCATTCCAACGATTTGCATCGTATCGTCCGCCAGTCTTCAGATGTATTCGAGCGTGTCTATATCTTTGTTACCCCTTCTTTTCTGGAAAGTCGTTCCACGCCATGGTCTAATCTATCGGCTTGTTTTCAACCAATGGGAGAGAAAAGGAGTCGTGTATTGCAAGTCGAACAGGAAGTATTGAAGCAAAAATTATCATTTATCGACCACCCTCCTGATAAAAAAAATTACGGTGAAGACATAAAATATGAACAAGCTCTAGTAGAATACTTGATTTTTCTCAATCAAGTAGTACAAAAAGAAGAGAGTGCGCAAGAACAGAATGCTGTAGTTCCAAATGAGCGTGTGGAACAAATGTTACAATATATCTCAAAAAATTTATCTCATCCGCTTTCTTTAGAGGAAATGGAGAAGCAATTTTTTGTCAGCAAATACCATATCACCCGAGAATTCAAAAAGTACACTGGATTTACGTTTCATCAGTATGTAATGAAGAAAAAGCTGATCTATGCCAAGCACTTGTTGCGAGAGTACCGTAGTTCTAGTGCTGTATATAGTAAAAGTGGTTTTTCGTCTTATCCACATTTTCTGAAAGCATTCAAGAGAGAGTTTGGTATAACGCCTAAAGAATTTTTGAAACGCGATACGCAAAACCAGCTTATTCATTATGAACATTTTGAAGATGAAAAATGAGAATAACCACTCCCGAATAACCGAAGTAGCTGCTGTTGTTTATATAGAAGCAGAAACTGCGGTTATTTTATTATTCTACTATATCTTTTAAAAAAGTGCGTACATATTATATGAATCAGCTAAATTTACGAAAATCTCTCGGTGATAATCCAGTTTTTGCTTTGAACAAGCGACTAAAGTAAGCAAAATTCTCGATTCCGATTTCTTCGGAAATCATTCGAATAGTAAATTCTGTATACCGAAGAAGGTCTTTAGCGTAAGAGAGTTTTTTGCTGATTAAATAATCAATTGGCGGAGAACCGATGAATTTGGAAAAATCTTTGCTCAGCTGATATTTATTCAGTAAAAATTGCTGTTCTAATTGATCAAGTGTGATCGTTTCTTTGAAGTGTTCGTCCAAGTATTGCTTAAGCTTATAAACGTAAGGGGGAATATCTTCTTCTTCGAAATCCAGTTGATACTTCTGCAAAATCAGTTCATTCAACAGCTCGTGGATAGCTACAGAGGACTGGAAATCGGTACGGGCATTCGCACCTTGCTGCATGTGGATCAATTCTGTGATCAGATGATGGATCTTGTTTTCTGATGGATCGCCTGTCGAATGGAAGGTGTTATGCCCGTCTTTTGTGAACTCTTGATAAAATGATTGGACGCTCTGACCATTCAAATGAATCCAATCCATTTCCCATGGTTCTTCGCTAATCGTTTGATAACGCTGATATTCTTGGCAGTCAATAAAAAAGAGGTCTCCAGCTTTTAGCTGGTGCTGATTATCTTTATATGTAAGCAAACCTTCGCCAGACAAAGTAAATTTTATCAAATAAGAAGGTAAATATGCTCGTTCAGTATAGTAAGGGACCGGCGCTTTAAAGTAACCGATTTCTTGGATATAAAAAAATAAATTCCTACTTCTTTGCGTAGGTGTCAAGATCACTCTTTTTGAGTCTTCCGACCATGAGTGATTGGCTTTTTCCCAGTAATCCATGTAAACACTCCCAACTTGTCAAGATAATGCAATTATATACCAAAATAGTGTGAAGCAAAATATAAGTTTATGTAATATGATAGCATTGTTAATAAATGATAACGCTTTATTAATGGAGTGTTAATCAACAATAAAGTAAAAGAGGTGGAGAAATGAATCCGACATTTGTTGCCATCGATATCGGTGCGTCAAGCGGACGACTAATGAAAAGTACGAGGAATGATGAAGGTTCTTTAGTCTTGGAAGAAGTACACCGATTCAAGAACGGCTTTCGGAAAAAAGACGGTCATGACCGCTGGAAGATCGATTATCTTATCGAAGAGATTTTGATTGGATTTGAAAAATTAAAGAAAACAGGAATCGAGCGTTGTTTTGCAGGGATCGATACATGGGCAGTCGATTACTGTTTGATTGACGAACAAGGGGAACGGATGAATGATCCGATCGCTTATCGGGACGATCGTACCGATGAAGCAGTAAAACAGTTTTCTGAAATCTATTCTCTAGATAAGTTGTATGAGCAAACAGGGATTCAGATCCAGCCTTTCAATACCTTATTTCAATTGTTTGTCGAAGAAAAAGACCATTTGGCAAAAGCACATAAATTATTATTGATTCCTGATTATTTAGGCTACGTCTTTACTGGCAATATGGTGACGGAGAAAACCAATGCGTCTACTATGCAGCTGCTGAATGCAGGAACAAAAGAGTGGGAAACAGAACTTCTTGAAAAAGTTGGTGTCTCGAAAGAATTATTTCCTCCATTGACAGAGCCGGGAACGATACTAGGAGATTTGCAAAAAGAAAAATTCTCAAAATATGATTTGCCAGATGTGACCTTTATCACAGTAGCAAGTCATGATACGGCGTCAGCTGTATTAGGCACACCAGGGCAAGGAGAACAGTGGGGCTATATCAGCAGCGGGACATGGTCGCTTTTAGGGATGGAAACAAAGCTCGCCAATGTTTCTCGCGCCGCTTTTTCTGAGAATTACACAAATGAATGGGGCGCTCATAATACGGTGCGTTTCTTGAAAAACATCATGGGGATGTGGTTGATCCAGGAAGTTGCTCGAATGCAGGAGTACGAATACAGTTACGCGGAATTGGCAGAACTTGCTGCAAAAGAAAAGCCGCTGCAACAAGTGATGGAAATCAATGACCCTCGATTTTTGAATCCTAAAAATATGATAGAAGAGATTCAGCAATACTGTTTTGAAACAGAGCAACCAGTCCCTGTCTCACCGGGAGCTATCGCTCGTTGTGTGTATGATAATCTTGCTCTTTGTTACGCACAAGAGCTGATCAAAGTAGAACACTTGACTGGAACGAAATTGGAAAAACTGCACATCGTAGGGGGCGGATCGAATAATCGCTTACTGAATCAATTGACAGCAGATTATGCCGGAATCATTGTAGAAGCAGGTCCTAGTGAAGCCACAGCAATCGGGAATATTGCCATGCAAATGCTCAGTACAGGTCAGTTTTCGAATATAGAACAAGCAAGAAATGTAATCAAACAGTCGTTTCCATGTGAAACTTTTTACCCAGATGGAAATAAGCAAAACACGAATGAATGGTACGTGAATAAAATCAAAGGAGTAATCGTATGAACACGATTGAAAGAAATTACGAACAAGCAAAAGAAAAATATGCAACTATCGGTGTAGATACAGATGCTGTACTAGAAAAGATGCAGAACATCAAAATTTCTATGCATTGTTGGCAAGGAGACGATGTCAAAGGTTTCTTGACACCGGATGGCGAATTGACTGGTGGAATCATGGCAACAGGCAATTTCCCAGGAGCTGCACGGACACCCGAAGAGCTTAGACAAGATTTGGAGAAGGCATATTCGTTGATACCGGGCAAACATAAATTGAATCTTCATGCTATCTATTTGGACACAGAAGAAGCGGTCGATCTAAATGAAATTGAGCCGAAACATTTTGAAAAATGGGTAGAGTGGGCAAAAAAAGAAGAAATCGGTCTTGATTTCAACCCGACTTTCTTTTCGCATCCAATGATGAAAGACGGCTTTACATTGGCTCATCCAGATAAAGAAGTTCGTGAATACTGGATCGAACACGGGAAAAGAAGCCGTAAAATCGCAGAATACTTTGGAAAAGAAACTGGACAAACATGTATCAATAACTTTTGGGTACCTGATGGGATGAAAGACAATCCAATCGACCGTTTTACCCCACGGAAACGTTTGATGGAATCGCTCGATGAAATTTTTACAGAAGAGCTAGATGAACGGTATGTACAAGATGCAGTAGAAAGCAAACTATTTGGTTTAGGCGCTGAAGCTTATACAGTCGGTTCCCATGAATTTTATATGGGTTATGGGTTGACTCGTGACAAACTTGTTTGTCTAGATGCTGGACATTTTCATCCAACAGAAGTGATTTCCAATAAATTGTCTTCCTTAGCTTTATTCAGCAAAGGAATCATGTTGCACGTTTCTCGTCCAGTTCGTTGGGATTCAGATCATGTCGTTTTGATGGATGATGAATTGCAGGAAATTGCTAAAGAATTAGTCCGTAACGAATTATTGGAAAAAACGAATATCGGTCTGGATTTCTTTGATGCAACGATCAATCGTATCGCTGCTTGGGTCATTGGTACGAGAAATACACAAAAAGCATTGATGAAAGCTATGCTGGAACCAGTTGAGCGATTGAAAGAAATGGAGCTGGCTTTTGACTTTACTTCAAGAATGGCTTACACGGAAGAATTGAAAGATTTCCCGTATGCCGATGTATGGAATTATTTCTGTTACAAAAATCAAGTTCCAGTTGGTTTGGATTGGCTGGAAGAAGTCCAAGAATATCAAAAAGACGTGTTGGGATTAAGAAAATAGGAGTGTGGCTATATTGAAAAAAATAGATATTTTACAAGCGCCTTATGTGAAAGAAATGATTGAAACGACATCGAATCTTTATCGCTTGGGTTGGGATGAACGAAATGGCGGGAATATTTCTTATTTACTCAAAGAAGAAGAAATCACACCGTTCTTGGATCCTGAAAAAGTGACCCGTCGCATCTCGATGATTTTTGATGCTAGCCGTTTAGCAGGATGTTATTTTATTGTAACTGGTTCAGGAAGATATTTTAAAAATGTAGCGAGCGAACCTGCCGAAAACCTTGGAATCGTTCGAGTTGCCGAAGATGGCAAAACATTAGAGCTTTTGTGGGGGTTAGAAAATGGCTGCCTTCCTACAAGCGAGTTGCCAAGTCATTTTATGAGTCATATCGCCCGTTTAGAAGTAGACCCAGATAATCGGATCGTTATGCATTGCCATGCTAGCCATTTATTAGCGATGAGCTTTACGCATGAATTAGACGAACGTTCCTTTAGTCGTACGCTGTGGCAAATGTGTACGGAATGTTTAGTTGTTTTTCCAGAAGGGATTTCCATCATTCCGTGGATGGTTCCGGGAACAAATGAGATTGGAGAAGCAACAGCTGAAAAAATGAAAGAAACTCGATTGGTTTTATGGCCGCAACATGGAATCTACGGGTCAGGAAAAGACATGGATGAAGTCTTTGGTTTGATCGAGACAGCAGAAAAGGCAGCAGAAGTCTATACGTACGTCAAAGCGCAAGGACCAATCTTGCAAACAATCACAGATGAGAATTTGTGGCGTTTAGCAGATGCGTTTGGTGTTACTCCGAAAGCAGGTTATTTGGAGGAAGTTCATACGAAAGTAGGGGTCTGACATGGTGAAAAAAGCCTTTTGCATGAAAGTTTACCCAGAAAAACAAGAAGAATACAAAAAAAGACATGATGAACTTTGGCCAGAGATGCGCACAGCACTTCGTGAACATGGGGTCATCGACTATTCGATCTATCTTGATCCGAGTACAAGTTTATTATTTGGTTACTTAGTGGTCGAGGATGAAGAGTTATGGGGAAAAATGGCAAATACACCGATCAATCAAAAATGGTGGAAATACATGGAAGATATCATGGAAACAAATCCAGATGCCTCCCCAGTCAGCCGTGAATTGACGCCAGTCTTTGAACTGTAGAAACAAGCAACTGGGCAACCGGTTGCTTGAGGTTCTTTCGTTTTAATTGTGAAAAATAATACAAATCAGGAGGAATAGAAAATGAGTAATCGAATGATTTTAAATGAAACATCGTATTTTGGAAAAGGAGCGATTGAGTCAATCGTTCCCGAATTTCAGCAGCGAGGATTCAGCAAAGCAGCTGTCATTACTGATAAAGGATTGATCGAACATGGCATAGCGACAAAAGTAACAAAGCTTTTGGATAATGCAGCAATCGATTATGCTTTATACGACGGGATCGTACCTAACCCAACAATCCAAAATGTAAAAGACGGAGTGGCTTTTGTTAAAGAGGCAGAGGCAGACTGTTTGATCGCAATCGGTGGAGGTTCGCCAATCGATACGGCAAAAGCCATTGGGATTATTTTGACGAATCCAGAGTTTTCAGATGTTATCAGCTTAGAAGGTGTTGCTGATACAAAAAATCCATGTTTACCTATCTTAGCTGTACCAACGACTTCTGGGACAGCAGCAGAGGTAACGATCAACTACGTCATCACAGATGAAGCAAATCACCGAAAATTCGTCTGTGTCGATCCTCATGATATCCCAATCGTTGCGTTCATCGACAGTGACATGATGATGGGAATGCCAAAAAAATTGGCTGCGTCAACAGGGATGGATGCTATGACGCATGCTATCGAAGGGTTGATCACAAAAGGCGCTTGGGAAATGACTGATATGCTGCATTTGAAAGCAATTGAAATCATTGGTCATTCTTTGGAAGCTTCTGTAGAGGGTGATCAAAATGGACGAGAAAAAATGGCATTAGGACAATATATTGCAGGAATGGGCTTCTCAAATGTAGGTTTAGGACTGGTACATGGGATGGCTCATCCGTTAAGTGCATGGTACAACATCCCGCATGGTGTAGCGTGTGCAGCGCTCTTGCCAACGGTCATGAAATATAACAAAGAATATACTGGAGAAAAATACCGTGAAATCGCTCTTGTGCTAGGGATCAAAGGAGCAGCTGAAATGTCTTTAGAAGATGTAAGAGATGCAGCTTGCGGTGAGATCGATCGATTGAGCAAAGCGGTTGGAATCCCAGCGACCATTTCTGAGTTAGGTGTAAAAGAAACGGATATCCCAGCAATTGCAGAAGATGCTTTGCGAGATGTATGTACACCAGGAAATCCAAGAGAAACGACAGTAGAAGAAATCATTGCCTTATATCAAAGCTTGATGTAAAAACGAAGCGGATCTTTAACTTTGAGTTGCCTATAAAGAGAAATAGCAGTTTGTATCCGGTTCTCTCTTTTAAATTGATGATATTTCCGCTATAATTTTTCTTATAAAGAAATAGGAGAATATTATATGGAAAATAAAAAACCTTATGGAACTGTATTGATCAAAGCTTCTAAAATACTAGACTATTTAGCAGAAAATCCAGACATCTCTTTGCAGACAATCGCAAAGGGTGTGGGAATGACTTCTTCTACAGTCTTGAAAATACTAGATACTTTACTGATGATCGGCTATGTAAATAAAAATTCAGAGAAAAATTATCGTTTAGGTGCAAAGCTTATTCGCTACGCGAATAAAAACATTGAACAAATCGATTTGGTAGAACTGACTTTACCATTTTTAGAACAGTTGCAGCAAAAGATCGATGAGACTATCCACTTAGGGGTATTGGACAACAATGAGATTTTGTACGTGAACAAACTAGATCCAAAACATCAAACGATCCGTATGTCTTCAAAAATCGGAATCACCCGACCATTATACAATTCTGCGATGGGTAAAGCCGTATTAGCAGAATTCAGTGAAGAGCAGTACACTGATTATCTTGAAAAACATCCGTTGATTCCTTACACGGAGTACACGATTACCAATGCCTTGCGTTTGAAAAAGGAAATCCAAACGGTAAAAGAAACCCACGTCGCATTTGACGATGAAGAAATCGAACGTGATATTTTTTGTATAGGAGCTTCAATCGTGAAAAACGAACAAATCATTGGTGCATTTAGTGTAAGTATGCCGAAATATCGTTTAACAGATGAGACAAAAGAACAAATAATCAGTGCCCTCAAGCAAACAAAAAGCGAAATCGAGCAAAGAATTCAAAAATAACGAAAAAAGCGTTTGCATTTTTTCTTTTCTGCCGTATAATATGGGTATAGATTTCCAAGTTATAAAATAAAATTTCTAAATAGGAAATAGGTGGAGAAGATGAAAAAAATTGATATTTTATCTCGATTGAAAAACGCCGGAGTGATTGCGGTGGTACGCGGAAAAAGTAAAGAAGAAGCTTTGAATGCTTGCCACGCAATCATCAAAGGTGGTCTAACTGGTATTGAGTTGACTTTTACAGTCCCTCAAGCGGATCAAGTAATCAAAGAACTTTTGTCATTCTACAAAAATCAACCAGAAATAGTGATTGGCGCAGGTACAGTATTAGACGCTGTCACAGCTCGCTTGGCTATCTTAGCTGGCGCAGAGTATATTGTTAGCCCTTCCTTTGATCAAGAAACGGCAGAGATGTGCAATCTGTATCAAATCCCTTACTTACCAGGATGTATGACGATTACCGAAATCAAAACAGCGCTGAAAAGCGGGGTAGATATCGTCAAACTATTTCCTGGAAGCGCTTATGGACCAAGTATCATTTCTGCCTTCAAGGCACCGATGCCTCAAGTCAATATCATGCCAACTGGTGGTGTGAGTCTGGACAATATGAAAGAGTGGTTCGATGCGGGTGTCGTAACAGTCGGAGTAGGTGGGAACCTTTTAGCACCTGCAGCTACAGGAGATTTTGACAAAGTAACGGAAGTCGCGCAACAGTATGCAGCAAAAATGAAAGAAATCAAGAGGTAGCTGCTTATGGGAAAAGTAGTGACACTCGGAGAAATCATGTTGCGATTGTCCACAGAACAGGGAACCCGCATCGATTCAAGTGAACGATTCGCTGCCCATTATGGCGGAGGGGAAGCAAACGTAGCAATTTCTTTAGCTAATTACGGACATGACGCGGTTTTTGCTACCAAAGTACCTGATAACGCATTGGGAAAAGCAGTCAAAAAGCACTTGCAATGCTATGGAGTAGATACGAAACAAGTATTATCTGGCGGGCCAAGACTAGGTACTTATTATATGGAAACTGGTAGTGGCGAACGCGCCGCCTCAGTGATCTATGATCGTGCCGGATCAAGCTTTGCTGAAATGGATCATTTGGAATGGTCGCTAGAGGAGTTATTCCAAGGAATAGATATATTTCATGTTTCAGGGATCACCCCAGCTTTGTCTAAAAAATGGCAAAAAATGACGAAACAAGTGATAGAAGTTGCAAAAAAAGCTGGCTGCCTGATTAGCTTCGATATCAATTATCGCGGGAAATTATGGACACAGAAAGAAGCCAGCGAAGTAATCCATCAGCTTTTACCTTTAGTAGATATCTGTTCAGCTGGAAAAATGGATGCTCTTTATTTGTTAGGTATCGAGAAAGCACCAGAAGCAGAAGAACAACCGCTGATTTATTATTATCAAAAAATGCAGGAAAAGTTCCCGAATATTCAGGTGTTTTATTCGACCAAACGTACCGTTCATTCAGCAAGTGAAAATGAATTGAAGGGGACATTGTGGATGAACCATGAATATGTGGAATCCCAAGTCCATAGAATCACCCCAATCGTGGATCGAGTAGGTGGCGGAGATGCTTTTGCAGGTGGCGTGCTCCATGGGATTTTATCCAATATGCCCCCGCAAGAAATCATTGATTTTGCTACGGCAGCTTCTGCCTTGAAGCATACGATCCATGGGGACTGCAACCAATTCAGTCAAGAAGAAGTCGCACAATTTTTAGCATGCGGCTCTGGAAAAATCATTCGATAGAAGGAGTAGAAGAAAATGCAAGAAATGGAAACACGTTATACACACAGTCCAGAAGATATCCGTCATTATTCAACGGAACAATTGAGAAAAGAGTTTTTAGTAGAAAAGGTATTCGAACCAGGAAAAATCAGTTTGACTTATACACACAACGATCGAATGATCTTTGGTGGCGTGACACCTACTGAAAAAGAATTAGAAATCACATTAGACAAAGAACTAGGTGTCGATTACTTCTTAGAACGTCGCGAACTAGGTGTGATCAATATCGGTGGACCAGGATTCATCGAAATCGATGGGCAAAAAGAAGAAATGAAAAAACAAGACGGCTATTATATCGGAAAAGAAACACGACATGTCGTATTTTCTTCTCAAGATGCTGAAAACCCAGCTAAATTCTATATTAGTTCTGTTCCAGCACATCATAAATATCCAAATGTAAAAATCAGTATTGACCAAGTAAAACCAATGGAAACTGGTGAAGGTCTGACATTGAATGAACGTAAAATCTATCAATACATCCATCCAAATGTATGCGAAAGCTGTCAATTACAAATGGGTTATACGATTTTAGAACCAGGAAGTGCTTGGAATACGATGCCTTGTCATACACATGAACGTCGTATGGAAGCTTATGTCTACTTTGATTATGCCAATGAAGATACACGTGTGTTCCACATGATGGGCAAACCAGATGAAACAAAACATTTAGTCGTAGACAATGAACAAGCTATTATTTCACCAAGCTGGTCGATCCATTCAGGTGTAGGTACAAGCAATTACTCATTCATCTGGGCAATGTGCGGAGAAAACATCACCTATACAGACATGGATATGGTGCAAATGGATCAATTAAAATAAGCATAAGGGAGAGAAAATGATGGAATTTAATATGGATATGTTTCGTTTAGATGGAAAAGTAGCATTAGTCACCGGTGCCGTCTATGGTATTGGATTTGAGATTGCACGCTCTTTAGCTACAGCAGGGGCAAAAATCGTATTTAATAATTTGAATCAAGAATCAGTTGATGAAGGTATAGCGCATTATAAAGAAGCGGGCATCGATGCAAAAGGTTATGTCTGCGATGTAACCGATGAAGAAGCGGTTCAAGCGATGGTTCAGCAAATCAAAGAAGATGTGGGTTCAGTTGATATTTTAGTCAATAATGCAGGGATCATCAAACGGACACCGATGATCGAAATGGATGCGGCTGACTTCCGTCAAGTGATCGACGTGGATTTAAATGCTCCATTTATCGTTTCAAAAGCAGTTATTCCAGATATGATCGAAAAAGGCGGCGGTAAAATCATCAATATCTGTTCTATGATGAGTGAATTAGGACGCGAAACGGTCAGTGCTTATGCTGCGGCAAAAGGCGGATTAAAAATGCTAACGAAAAACATCGCTTCTGAATACGGTCAATACAATATCCAATGTAATGGAATTGGACCAGGTTATATTGCTACACCACAAACTGCTCCATTACGCGAAACACAAGAAAACGGTGAACGTCATCCATTCGATCAATTTATCGTTGGACGTACGCCAGCAGCACGTTGGGGCGAGCCAATCGATTTGGCTGGACCATCTGTCTTCTTGGCTTCTAGCGCATCGGATTTCGTTAACGGCCATGTTTTGTATGTAGACGGCGGCATACTTGCCTATATCGGAAAACAACCTTAAACGAGGTTTAGTACACTATTTAGTGGAGAGGTTATGAAATCAGCAGCTTGAACGAATACCGAAGGACAGCTGATTAAATATCATTTATCCAAAAAAAGGAGTATGACGTAAACCAGTCATACTCCTTTTTCTGTGCGTCTTCCATACTTCACTAAGTCGATCCCTCTTGCTTCACACCAATCCTTCACTGGACCGGAAAAGATGAGAGATTGTTGGTGGAGGGACGCGGTATTCGTTGCGCCGACCATGGTATAAAGCAGACGAAGTTCCTCTTGCCATTGTTTCATCAGCATAATGGTTTCTTCCACGCCATGATTCATCAGATGAGTCAATACAGTTCCTGAAGTGCCCACTGCTTTTGCGCCGAGACAAAGGGCTTTAAATATATCATAGGCATTGCGGATACCTCCGGAGGCTAGGATTTCCATAGAAGTGTCTGCTTCATTTGCTTCAAGCAATGAGGCGACTGTCGATTGCCCCCAATCAGCTAGATAATTCAGTTCTCGCTTGGAGCGACGGGCGTTTTCAATCTGGGTGAAACTTGTCCCACTTCGACCGCTGATATCAACTGTATGAACCCCTAAAGAAGCTAAATCATTGATCGTTTCTCTTGTCATGCCAAACCCGACTTCTTTTACGATAAGGGGAACGTCAATGGCTGTTTGAATCTCTTGGATAAGTGCTTTCCAGTTAGTAAAATCACGGTCTCCCTCAGGCATGACCAACTCTTGAGGTGCATTCAAATGAATCTGTAAGGCATCTGCGTGAAACAATCGGATAGCTTCTCGGGCTCTTTCGACAGAAGTTCCTGCACCGATGTTGGCAATGATTTTCCCGTGAGGATATTCTTGTCGCATAATTGTATAAGTATCGGCTAAAGAAGGGTCCTTCAAGGCAGCGCTGACTGAACCAGTGGCAATCATCAAATCTGCTTCTCTTGCGACGATTGCAAGATCTTGGTTGATTTTTTTTGTTTTTTCGCTTCCGCCAGTCATCGCATTGATATAAAACGGGCTGCTTAGTGTAAACCCAGCTGCTTGTGTACTTAGATCGACATCAGCAACTGCTGTTTGTGGCAGAGGGTTATGAATGACCCGTACGAAATCAAATTCATTTTTTTGCTTATTATGAAAGGCTTTAGCTAGTGAAACATGTTCATCTTTTCGATTCATCGGTTTTCCTTTCTTTGATCGCTATAGACATGTAACGGTAGGGGGGTGATTTCTGCTTTTTCCCATGCACTCATTAAAGGAAGGATGCCAGATTTCTGATCAACGATCACGATGCCGCAATCCCCACCACCTGCACCGGAAGACTTTGCAGCCCCTTCATACTGTTCAGCTAAATTACATAATTTATTCAAAGCAGGTGTTTCGATAACAACCCCGGTGATAGCCGATAAATCATGCAGTAATTGTCGGTTTTTTCGAATCATCTGTTGGATCAACGTAACATTATCTTCTTTAAACCCTTTGATCATTTCGTTGACGCATTCTGTACTGTTTTTTAAGAAAAGCTGATAAGCCACCATTTTATCTTCTCTCGAACGGTGAACTTGATCGACCAAATCAGAGGTAGAGGCAGGGCTACCCGTCCAACCAATCAATAAACGTAGATCTTCAGGAGCAATCAATGGCTCAATTGAGAGACCTGGCCAATCCATGGCAAGTAACTGACTGATGGAATGCTGAGTTTCTTGTTCTTGGAGCCAAGGATGGTCGAAGGTCGAGAAGGCGATCCAGCCACCATAACAGCTAGCAGCGATGTCGCCGCAAGAACCATTATCTTGAACTGCTAAATTAGCGAGTGCTGCGATCTTGAAAATCTCTAGCTGAGATAAATTCAATGCGTAAAAAACATTCAAGGCTTTGACCGTTGCAACAGTAACAGCGCCGCTAGAACCTAATCCGTATTTCCGACCATTTGAACTGTCTAGCTCGCTTGTTACTTTCAGATCATAAAAGGATAAAAGAATGTTTTTTTCTTGTGCATACTTTTCAGTCAATCGAATAGCAGCAAGGATATAATGAAAAGGATTTTCCCGAATATCTAAAACTAATTCCCCGTTACGTCTTGTCCAACGTACAGGCATCCCGCTATATTGTGCAGATTGGATACTTCCGACTTTTCGTGCGGACTCTACAGTGACTGTCACGAATTGATCGACTGCAGCGATAACTGCCGGATGACCTGTTTCAACAACTGCATATTCTCCGGCAATATAGAGTTTGCCTGGTGCAGATACTTCAATCATAAAAATCTCCCTTTATTCAATAATCGCAATTCCTGGACCAGCGTGGGCAGTAATTACTTGTTCTTTGCTAAATAATTTAGTAAATGTTTCTTGTACCTCAGATAAATGGCTGTTTTCCACTAAAACTTTGACATTAGGGCCAGCATCCATCGTAAAGTAGCATGGAATGCCTTGCTTTCTCAATTGCCGCACCGCATCCATCGCTTTTAAGCTGTCAGGAGACCAGTAAGTGAAAGGTGGTTGGGCAGCTAAAGTCGTTCCGTGCATTTTTAGTCCGTTTCTTTCCATCGTTTCTCCGAGAAGTTGGAAATCTTTTGTTTTGATTGCTTGTTTCAATTGATATAGATCCCCTTCAACGGAATCTAACCAGCCTTGATAAAAACTGGATGTTTCGACTGTCCGACGCATCCCATTTCTGCTAGACACTTCTTTTTTCTGATCGTTGATCAAAATGAAAACCATTGCTAGATCGTCTTCGAAAGAATCAGAAGGGACTGGTTTGGCATAAGAGCTTAAGTCATCATGACCTTTTTCCCATTCGACGAAACCACCAAAAATACTTCGGCAAGCTGAACCAGACCCGCGTCGAGCAAATCTTGAAAGAGAAAGATCGTCTAATCCAAGCTTAAGGGCAGTATTACAAGCGCCTGCTAAAGCAGCTAGCCCGCTAGCAGAGGATGCTAATCCGGCTGCGGTAGGAACGAAATTCTGACTGATTACTGAAGCTTTTAGTGAGATGCCGGCTTCTTTACGAAAAAGGTCAAGAAACTGACTAACTTTTTTTGTTGCTTTTTCGTCTTGCAAGGTGTCATCTAGATAGAATTCATCTGCTATATAGCTATCAGAAAAGATAACTTCTGTTTCGGTATAAAATGCATCCAATGTCAACGAAAGACTGTTGTTCATCGGAAGGATGAGTGCTTCATTTTTCTTACCCCAATATTTGATTAGGGCAATGTTGGTATATGCGCGTGCTTTGCCTTTAAACATAGGTATGTACTCCTAATCCTTGTATCCAAGTTTCAGCCGCACCCACATCTTCAAGTGCTTGACTGATTTCTTGGGCTTTTGTTTTTGTTTGTGCTAATGCAATCATGCAGCCACCGCGTCCGCCGCCAGTTAATTTAGCCCCTAATGCACCGGTATCTTTAGCTGTTTGGATCAGTAAATCAAGGAAATCGTTGCTGATCGTCAGTTTTTCCAGAAGTGATTGTGATTCATCCATTGTTTGAGCTAACATTCCTGGTGAATTTTCAATGATTGCTTGCTTCGCTTGCTTTGTCAAGTATCCTAATTTTTGAATCATTTGTCCAGTTTCATGTGGTTGTCTTTCAAACAGGTGAGCGACATCTTTGACGGCTTCTCTTGTTTGTCCTTTGATTCCTGTATCAGCGACAATCAAAAAAGCATCAATATTCAAAGAAAAATAATCAAAAGGATGCCCTTTTGTAAAATAAATTGGCTGCAAGCTGCTAGTAGCGGCTGCATCGATCCCACTAGGATTACCATGTGCGATTTTTTCCGAAAGTTGTACATTCTCTAATAGTATTTCACGAGACAAAGGGAGTGCTAAGTAATCATAAAAAGCACGAGTGACTGCTGTGGCGACCGCAGCACTTGATCCCATTCCACGTTCAGCAGGAATCGTGCTTTCGATGGTTAGTTGCAAGTTTTTATGGATATCATGCTCTTTTTTTAAATGGATGAATAATTTTTTGATATTTTTTAATGTATGAGGAGCTTCGGCTAAATTTCCTGAATAGTAGGAAGAAACCAATTGATCGTCCATTGCATCCAGCTCTTCAAGGAATGCGGTGACTTTTGTTGCATAAAAAGGAAAGGCAATCGCCGGTTCTCCATAAACAACCGCGTGCTCGCCCATCAAGATAATCTTTCCGCTTGATTCTCCTTGGCCATAGTTTGCCATAATCTAACTCCTTCTCACGTAAAAGTGATTTTTAAGCAAAAAATAAAGCGCCCAAAACGAGTTGCGCTGCTTCACGAAATTTTTTGTCCGCTAAGGGTCTCAAAAAACATTCCTTCTTTATTTTACTAAAATCATCCCAGAAGTAAAACTAAGAATACGTTTTCTAAAGGAAAAACCCTTTTTTCTTAAGAATTTTTTGACCTTTTTACTTTTTTGACTAGAAAAAAATACGATTGACACTACTAGATATTGGGGGTATATTTAAAAAGGTTGGAGTTAAACACAATATTTAGTGATGAAGTGAGCTGGAGGTAAATGAGCGTGATCGTTTTAGCAGGTACAATTGGTGCCGGAAAATCAAGTTTGACAGAAATGATGGCTGAACACTTTGATAGTCAGGCATTTTATGAATCAATTGATGATAATGAAGTCTTGCCCTTATTTTATGCAAACCCTGAACAGTATGCTTTTTTGCTGCAAATTTATTTTTTGAATAAACGTTTTGCAAGCATCAAACAAGCAATGAAAGATGACAATAATGTATTGGACCGTTCGATTTATGAAGATTCGCTGCTTTTCCATCTAAATGCAGATCTAGGAAGAGCGACGGAAACGGAAGTTCGTGTGTATGATGAACTTCTGGAAAACATGATGGAAGAGCTGCCCTATGCTGCCCATAAAAAACACCCGGATTTATTAGTTCATATTCGTGTATCATTTGATACGATGCTAGAACGGATCGAGAAACGTGGTCGTTCATATGAACAATTGTCCTTTGACCCAAGTCTGTACGATTATTACAAAGAATTGAACAGACGGTATGATCAATGGTATGAAGAATACAAAGAAAGTCCAAAAATCCAAATCGATGGAGATCGCTATAATTTTGTGGAAGATTCTCAAGCAAAAGAAGAAGTCTTGAAAATGATCGAAGAAAAATTAGCAGAAATCCGCCAAACTGAATTAGCCATTTGATATAAAGCTACTCAAAAAAAGGATGCTCCTTTATTTGAGTAGCTTTTTTCTTTATACTAGAAACAAATATCAGGAGGATGGAGTATGCGGGAAAAACACTATTTTAATCAAGAACGTAATTTTTGGATCAATATACAGCAAGATGATGTGCTAGCTGTTAAAAATTTAAAAGAAGAATATGGCATCAGCGATGAGATGCTGACTTATTCTCTAGATAAAAATGAGCGGGCGCGCGTAGAATATGACTCTTTTGATGAAGCGTTACTACTTGTATCAAATGTCCCACACCAACAAAAAGTCGATAATCATTACGAAACTAGCCCTATCGCTTTTATTTTAAAAGAAGATGGTTTGTTTACATTTACCACGCCGAATACCGAGTATGTGATTCGACTGATTCGATCACTTTTGGAGCGAATGCCAGACATGAGTGTATACAGTTTATTGTTTCGTACATTATTTTTAATTTCTGATTCCTTTTTTCCTTTAATCGAGGAAGTAAATAGCGAACGTCAACGGCTCAACCTAAAGTTAAGGGAAAAAACAACAAACAAGAATCTACTGCAACTTTCAGATTTAGAGATTGGTTTGGTTTACTTAGTTACAGGAACAAAACAAAATGTAGTACTTTTGGAACAAATCAAGGCATTGGCCATTTATCGCAAGTTGTCAGAAAAGGAAAAGGAAGAGTTGGACGATGCACTGATCGAAGCACGACAAGCAGTTGAAATGACGAACTTAGCTTCGCAGATTTTAGATCAGCTTTCTGGCACTTATAATAATTTGCTGAATAATAATTTGAATGACACGATGAAGTTTTTGACTGTCTGGTCGCTGATCTTGACTGTACCGACTATTGTGACAGGATTTTTCGGGATGAATCTTAAGCTACCATTTACCCATTCCGTTTTCGGATGGGGAATCGCCTTGATCATCAGTCTGGTTTTATCTGTTTGGATGCTCATTGCACTATGGAGGCGGATTCGTTGATCTAGTCTTTGACCTGCAAACCAAGGGCTTGAGCAATCACAAGTGCTTGCTCCTGGTTGACAATCAGTCCTGCCAAATAATCTTGAGATAAAGCAATGGTAGTGAAGAAATTAGTCGTAAAGTCTAATCCCTTCAGAGAAGTTCGGAACCAATTCGAACCAGTTAACTGATTGTCAGACAAAAAAAGATTTTTCCAAGTGACCTCATAAAATTCGCTGTCTTCTAACTGGCAATGATCGAAGGATACGGCTTTCAAGTTTGTGCTGCTAAAGGAAGCCATCGAAGCAATGCAGTCAGTGAAAGTGCAGTCTCTAAGATAACTTTCGGCAAAATTCGTACCTGTTAATTTACATTGATGAAACACGACTTGGTGGAAACTGCCACCAATCCACTCCAGATTGGAAAAATCACACTTTTCAAAAATGACATTACTGCATTCAAAATGACGTAAAGCTGTTTTTTGCATGGTCAGTTTTTGGACATGACTCTCTCTTAATACCATATTTTTAGCATCAAGATAGCTTTGATCACCTCCATTGACCAGAAGACCAGAGAGGATTTCTTCATCTTCTAAATAAAAATCTCCTTTTGTCAGAGGAGGAAGAGAAGGTGGGATAGGTTCGATTTTTTTCATGTGAATTCACCTCGTTTTTCTTTAGTATAGCAAAGAAGTGGGAGTCACTGCTAGAAAGTCTGCTAGACCAATCATTTTCAGAAAAGGAAGAAAAACTGTATGAAAAACATTGACATAAGGATTGGTTTTTGCTATACTATGATGGTTGAGAAATAAAAGCAGAAGCACCCGCTTCTCGCCTTAGTTGATAATGTCACTGGGCTAGATAGTTTTCACTGGTTCTATTAGGTGAAGTACGCGCGGGTTCTGTAAGAGAACTCGTTTTTTTATTGCCGTTTATTCGGTAAGCTTTTCTTTCTCTCATAATATTTGGAGGTGAATGACCATAGCAAAGGATATGATGGTTAACGACGGCATTCGTGCACGAGAGTTACGATTGATCGGTTCAGATGGTGAGCAATTAGGAGTTAAGACAAAAGCAGAAGCATTGAATATTGCAGAACAAGCAAACTTGGATCTTGTGTTAGTTGCCCCTGGTGCGAAACCACCAGTTGCGCGAATCATGGACTACGGTAAATACCGTTTCGAACAACAAAAGAAAGACCGCGAAGCGCGTAAAAAACAAAAAGTGATCAATGTAAAAGAAGTTCGCTTAAGTCCTACGATCGACTTGAATGACTTCAATACAAAACTTCGTAATGCACGTAAGTTCTTGGAAAAGGGCGATAAAGTGAAAGCTTCTATCCGTTTCAAAGGCCGTGCCATTACCCATAAAGAAATTGGTCAAAAAGTCTTGAATCGCTTAGCTGAAGAAACTGCTGATATTGCAACAGTGGAACAAAAAGCGAAAATGGACGGACGCAGCATGTTCTTGACGCTGGCACCGAAAAACGACAGTAAGTAATTTGAATGACTAACTGGCTGTTGGACAGCCGATAGTCGGATAACGAAAGATTTTGAGGAGGAAATATAGTCATGCCAAAACAAAAAACACACCGCGGATCAGCAAAACGTTTCAAACGTACTGGTAAAGGCGGATTGAAACGCTTCCGCGCGTTTACAAGTCACCGTTTCCACGGCAAAACAAAAAAACAACGCCGTCAATTGCGTAAAGCAAGCATGGTTTCTAGTGGCGACTTCAAGCGTATTCGCCAACAACTAGCAAAAATGAAATAAGAAGTACAAATAACAGAATCTGAAGATTTATTTTTATTAGGAGGAATTATACATGGCACGTGTTAAAGGTGGAACAGTAACTCGTAAACGTCGTAAAAGAGTGCTAAAATTAGCAAAAGGTTACTACGGTTCAAAACACACTTTATTTAAAACAGCAAAAGAACAAGTAATGAATTCATACAACTACGCATATCGTGATCGTCGTCAAAAAAAACGCGACTTCCGTAAATTGTGGATTGCTCGTATCAACGCAGCAGCTCGTATGAATGGCTTGAGCTACTCAAAATTAATGCACGGTTTGAAAGTTGCTGAAATCGACATCAACCGTAAAATGTTAGCTGACTTGGCTGTAAACGATGCAGCAGCATTTACTGCATTGGCTGACCAAGCAAAAGACGCTTTGGCTAAATAAGCTAAACAATTATAAAGAGGAAAGAAGATAACGAAAAGTTATGTTCTTTCCTCTTTTTTTGTTTCCAATTCTTCACCATAGAAAACGGGATAACAACGTATAAGTCTAAAATAGCATAATTAAGGTTTTTTAATTGAAATCCGAACATTTATGGTCATCCTCTAATGAAAGCGCTAACTACATAAGCTAGAATGAACTTAACTGATATATTAGTTTGTTTATCAGAAAAATAAAATGGACGGAGGAATAACATGAGTGATATTATTATTGGTATTTTGTTAGTTATCTCATTCTTTTTCATGGTCTGGTACTGTGTAAAGGGCTACAACTTGATGGTCGGTTTTGCCATCATGGCGACTGTATGGATGGGATTAGCACTAGTGGGAAACACGTTTTCGCCGAACCCGGCGATGGAAGGGCAAGGAGTAATCGATGTATTGACGCATATCTATACGACTGGACCTGCTGAGTACGCGAAATCGATCTTGGTAAATGTCTTCTTTGGTGCCTTTTTCGGTCGTGTTCTAGTAGATAGCGGAATCGCAGCCACATTGATTCGTAAAGTAGTCGAACTTGGAGGGGACAAACCAAGAATCACGATGAGTTTGCTGTGTGTTGTAACCGCTGTTATATTCATGTCGATGACAGGAATTGGACCAGTGATTTCTATCGCAGTCATCGTTTTGCCGATCTTGATGTCTTTAGGAATCTCAGTACCAGTTGCGTTGTTCTCATTTATGGGCTCGATCATGGCTGGAATCTTTGCTAATATCGTCAACTTCAAACAGTATCAAACGATTTATGCTGGTTTCAACCCAGTAGCTGAAAGTTACACTTATAACGACTATTTCCAAATCGGTATGATTGGGATGGTTGTAAGTTTAGTTGTTGTACTAACGGTGGCTAATATATCAATGAATAAAAAGAAACGCTATGCAATGGCAGCAAACGTACCGGCTGAAGGTGGCGACGCACCAATGATCTCATGGTTAGCCGTATTATTACCAGTTTTAGGGGTCGTTTTGTTAGATCTTCCAATCATCTTAGGTTTTATTCTAGCAGGTATTTGGGCATTGTTGTTTACTGGAAAATTGCGCGGAGGTTATAAAGAAATCTGTCGTCAATTTGCGAAATTATTTACAGATGGTGCAGTCGACGTCGCACCAATGGTCGGTTTCTTGATGACCTTAGCGATGTTCAATAACTCAGCTGCGTACGCTTCTCCTTATTTTTCAGCTATTTTCGGAGACTTGATACCGCAATCACCATTAGTCTTGGCAATCGTATTTGCTATATTGACACCACTAGGATTTTTCCGCGGTCCAATGAATCTAGTCGGTTCAAGATCAGCTATTTTAGCTGTTGTATTAGCTGTAAACCCAACAATGTCGCCAGCCTTTTTGTTCCCATTGTTTGCAATCACAACGATTGCCCCTCAGCATTTAGATATTACACAATCTTGGGTCGCTTGGGGATTAGGGTATACAAAAGTAACGTCTCGAGAGTACATGAAGAAATCCATCCCAACTGGTTGGATCGTCGGTGCGATCTTATGTTTGATTACATTCTTCTTGTACGGGAACGCCTAGTAAACAAAACGTCGATAGAAATGATTAGATGAATGGAGGAAAAGAAAATGAAACGTTTTGTGCGAATGGGAATTGATGTCGGTGGTACGCATACGAAAGCAGTGGCAATTGATAATGCGACACATGAAATCATCGGAAAGTCTTCAGTGAAAACGACCCACGATGATGTTCGTGGGGTAGCTGCAGGAGTCGTTCAATCTTTTCAAAATTGTTTGCGGGAAAATAATATTAGTCCAGAAGACGTTGTTTTTGTTGCACATTCTACTACGCAAGCGACGAATGCGCTGATTGAAGGGGACGTAGCAAAAGTCGGTGTAATCGGTATGGCAAAAGGGGGATTAGAAGGCTTTTTAGCAAAACGACAAACTAGATTGAACGATATCGATTTAGGGAATAAGAAAAAAATAGAGATCGTCAATGCATTCTTACCTGTCAAACACTTAAATGTAGACCGTGTTTCAGAAACGATTTCTTCTCTAGAAAGAGAAAGAGCGGAAGTTTTGGTTTCTTCTATGGCATTTGGAGTAGATAATGGGGAGCCAGAACGGGTCGTTTATGAAGCAGCATCGGTAAAATCGATTCCTACAACGATGGCTTCTGATATCACAAAATTATATGGATTGACAAGAAGAACTCGGACAGCAGCGATCAATGCGTCTATTTTACCCAAAATGCTAGATACGGCAACATCGACAGAAGACTCCGTACGAGAAGCAGGAGTCAATGTCTCTTTGATGATCATGCGCGGAGACGGCGGGGTAATGGAAATCAATGAAATGAAAAAACGACCTGTTTTAACCATGCTTTCCGGTCCAGCAGCATCAGTCATGGGCTCTTTGATGTACTTGAGAGCGTCTAATGGGGTTTATTTTGAAGTAGGCGGAACAACAACCAATATCGGGGTCATTAAAAATGGACGTCCAGCAATCGATTATTCAATTGTAGGTGGCCACCCAACATATATCTCTTCATTAGATGTTCGGGTTCTAGGTGTGGCAGGCGGTTCGATGGTACGGGCCAATCAGTCAGGAATCATCGATGTCGGTCCACGTTCTGCACATATTGCCGGTTTAGATTATGCAGTATTTACGGAGACAGAAAAAATCAAAGGTCCTAAGGTTGAATTTTTCTCTCCTAAAGAAGGAGACCCTGCTGATTACGTAAAGGTAGTGATGGAAGACGGAGAAGAAGTGACTATTACAAATACATGTGCAGCCAATGTCCTTGGATTAGTGCAAGAAGAACATTTTTCTTATGGAAATGTCCCATCTGCACGAAAAGCCATACAGGCATTAGCAGACTATTGTCATACGACGGTTGAAGACATCGCAGAGCAGATCATGGAAAAATCCTATGCTAAGATTGAACCAGTGATTTTAGAATTGGCAGACAAGTATCATTTGGAGAAAGATCAGATTTCTCTTGTAGGTGTAGGGGGCGGCGCTGCCTCTTTGATTACTTACTTCAGCAATAAAATGGGTGTGAAATATTCCATCCCTGAAAATGCTGAAGTGATCTCTTCTATTGGTGTGGCACTTGCAATGGTCCGAGATGTTGTAGAACGTATCATTCCTTCACCAAGTAAAGAAGATATCCGATCATTGAAAAATGAAGCGATGAATAAGGCGATTGAATCAGGTGCTACGCCAGAATCGATCGAAGTCCACGTAGAAATCGATCCACAGACTTCAAAAGTAACGGCTATCGCTACTGGTTCTACGGAAGTGAAAGCAACCGATCTAACCAAGGAGATCACAACAGAAGAAGCACTAGAGCTTGCTGCAGAGGATATGCGATTAAATAAAAATGAAGTTTGCTTATTGGAAAATACACCTTTCTTTTATGTATGCGGCGAACAGCATCGTTCAAAAAATGCTGGAAGTCTTCGGATCATCGACCAAAAAGGATTTATCAAGGTCCAACGTGGACATGCTTCTTGTCTGAAAACAACTGCAGCCAATTATATGGCAGCAGTCGAACAACTTTGGGAAGATATGGCAGTTTATCAAACGGAGTTGATTGCCCGACCAGAATTTTATCTCTGTTTAGGAGCAAGAGTCTCTGATTTTACAGCGACGGATCTGGAACAACTACAGCTTTTGATGGATCTGGAAGTATCTACTATGGAACCAGAGGAAGAAGTGATCGTCGTTGCCGGAAATATCAAACAAACATAAGTTAGAAGAGTTACTAAACAAATTACAACAGATCCCCGAAGAAATTTGGGGATTCTATCAGTTTCAGCGAGATTTGTTTTGGAAAAAGATTCCTTTGTCCAAGCAGAAAATCCTCATACAACAATCAATCGATTGTGGTATCGAAACGGCATGTAGCATCAAAAAAAAGTACCCTTTTGCCGATGTAGGAGAAATTTGTGAACAAATGGCTATTCCAATCGTTCCTTGTGAATCAGAGCAAATAAACGAACGAATCACTTTTGCAACTTATGCAGAAGATGAAGGGATCCGATTGATGACGGAGCCGTTAGAAAAATTAAAATGTTCAGGACTTACTTCGATCTCTAAAGAAACAGCGCAAGCTTTGATTATTGGACATGAACTATTTCACCACATTGAAGCTTCTGTTAAGGGAATTTATACGCAAAACGAAAAAATTGTGCTATGGCGGCTGCCTTTTTATACACACCAATCAACCATTCGTGCATTGAGCGAGATAGCAGCGATGAGTTTTTCTAAAGAGATGAATCAAAGCCGTTTTTCGCCTTATGTATTAGAGGCAGTCTTGCTTTGGCCATATAATGAAACCCGTAGCCAAGGGATTTTAGAAGAAATAAAAGAAATAGAAAAAAGATGTGCGGAGTATGATTTCGCTCACAAATAAAGAGGTTGTGACAGAAGTGGTCAGCTTCAAGAAATAAGAAGGAATTTACGAAAATTGCTTCTTAAATTTTTGTGACATTTCGGCTTATTTCAAAGAAGCTACTTCTGGAACACCGTGAATCAGAGGTTGTGAAAAAGCTGTCCTGCATCAAGTAATAAGAACAGCCAAACAAAAATAGCTCCTCATATTTTTCGTTTGGTTGGACTTATTACCGCAGATGCAAGCTTTTGAACACCGTTTAAGGAAGAGGTTGTGAAATCAGCGTTTGAGCTAATACCGAGGGTCAGCTGATTGAACACTGTTTAAGAAAGAGGTCGTGAGCCTGCCGTTTGACTATGAGTCACAAGTCACAATATTCAATAAACATGAGAATCTGTTTTTGGAAATTGCTCCTTGTGACTGAGGAGTTGGCAGGAGAAAACTGAAAGGGACTGTGACACGATTTTTGTCACAGTCCCTTTATTTGATGGGTCTTTCCTGAATATCTTCAAAATAATCGGGGTAATTATGAATCACGTATTCTTGCTCTTCGATAATCATATGTAAATGCATCGTACAAAGAAACCCGACTTCATCAAAGTTATGATCAATCATTGTTTGAAGCATTGTCTGATGTTCATCCAATACTCGACCCCAATCTAATTCTGAAATCGTCAAACGCAACCATCTGAAACGGTTCAAGTGCGTACTATAACTTTCCAGCCAGTCCCAAATCTCTCGTTTTCCTGCAATTTCATAACAAGTTCGGTGGAAATCAGTATCCAAATCAAAAAAAGCTTTTTTATTTTGAGCGATCACTGCCTGATCGGTTTGTTCTAATATTTTTTCTAGTTTAGCTTGATCTTGCGCTGTCATTTTCGCACTACATTCTTGCAGGATCGGTTTTTCCAGCTTTTCCCGCGTATAACGGGCTAATGAAGCAGATCGGATATCGATTTTTGAAACATAGGTGCCGGACTGTGGAATGGTTTTTACAAGCTCCTGATTACGAAGCTGGATCAGTGCTTCCCGAATCGGTGTGCGCCCGATAGCTAGTTGTTCTTCTAACACTTTATCGGAGATTTTACTTCCAGGTGCTAACTCGGAATAAATGATCTGTTTACGGATAGATTCATAAGCTTGCTGCTGTAAATTATTGATACCCATTAAAACTTCCTTTCTGTGTAAGTATAATCTATTATAACATAAATCGCTTACAAAACGTGTGGGTGCAAAGACGTATTCTTGAAAAAAAGCCCTGATAGGCATGCCTATTAGAGCCTCGAAAAGAAATACTGAATCAATCTGGTCGTACCTCTTGGATCGGTTTGACACGACCGCCAATTCTTTTAGCAAAAGCTTCGGATTCTTTTTTGTCTTTGAAAATGAGCAGATTGTCTAAGTTTTTTTCCCGAGTGCGACAGCCAGTTTTATCGATGTAACCGTGCATTACTTTAACGACATACATGGGGATCACCTGCTTTTTTCTTTTCATTATACGAACTACTCGACACAATACAAGAAAAATGCTTAGACGGTTTTTTATTAAGAAATAGCATTATCCAGAGAAGCGTACGCTTGGAATAACTGATCTAGCTCCGGATTGACTTTGCTCAGCTTCACTAATCGTTGCGAATCAGAAAGTAAGAAACAGTGTTTACTGCTACCAATAGTTTTTAATTTTTTGTCTTCAGTTCCCACAATTTCGTAGCTAAAATCCAAACGTGTCCCCGTATATTTTTGGATAGTTGGATGGATGCTCACTTTTTCTCCGTAATGGATCATTTCTTTATAGCTGCAATTTACTTCCAGAACGGGGATAATGATTCCAGATTCTTCGATTTTTTTATAGGGAAACCCTAGATGTACCAATAAGGCTACCCGAGCCTCTTCAAACCAACGGATATAATTGCTATGGTGAATAATCCCCATTTGATCTGTTTCATAATAAAAAGGTTCTCGTACATAACCTGTAAATTTCTCCATGATTCATGCCTCGTTTTCCATTGATTTTTTACAAAAATAATTCATCCACTTCGGAAGTGCTTCGCTGATCTGTGTCGGCAAAACGACATATTGTTCTCTTGCTAGCTGGTCTCCGATGAAACTATGAAGATAAACAGCTGCCGCAATCGTTTGGTCATTTTGAGGGAATTGGGCCAAGAACCCTGTGATCATCCCTGCTAAAGTGTCACCCATTCCGCCTGTTGCCATAGCAGCTGAACCTAAAGGATTGGTGTAGAAGTGTTGGTGACCATAAATTTTTGTCTCATGACTTTTCAAAACGACCGCAGCACCGATTTCCTGTTGCTTCTTTTTGTTTTCTTCATCTTGCTGTTCTTGTATCGGTAGAGCACTCAACCGTTGCCACTCCATTTGATGAGGTGTAAGTACTGTTTGTTCGGGATAGGGTAGCGAAAGATGGTTAGCAGCCAGTAAACTTAAAGCAGAGCCATCGATCACCAGCCATTGTTCTTTTAATTGGTTTTCTAGTACTTGTTTGAAACGTTCCAAACTCTTGGAAGAAGTGCCCAATCCGGGACCAATCAAGAGTACATCTGCTTGCTTTATCACGGAAAGAAACTGGTCAGTATCCGTCCAATCTACGATCATTGCTTCTGGCAGATGACTGTGAAGGGCACTCCGATTTTTTTCATCCGTTACTACTGTTGTGAGACCTGCTCCACTGTGTACGGCAGCTAAAGCACTCATGATGATTGCTCCGCCGTATTGTTCATTGCCGCCAATCAAAACGACACGTCCAAATGTTCCTTTATGTGAAATTTTTGGACGAGGTGTGATGACTCTTTTCACTAGTTGTTCGTCTATCAGCATCAAAAAACCTCCTTTTACTCATTATAACGTATATTTTTTTTAGAGAAAAACAGATAAGAAAAGGAATTGTCAGATTTTTTGAACTATTTTTTTCTGTAATTTGTGGTATCATGAACACGAAGACTTAAATAAGTGGAGGATTAACTTTATGACAATTGATTGGCAAAAAGAAGTAGAAGCACGTAAAGAAGACTTGCTTGAAGACTTAAAAAATCTTTTACGTGTCAACAGCGAGCGAGACGACTCAAAAGTAACACCAGATGCACCATTTGGACCTGGACCTCGCGACGCATTGAAACATATGTTAGCTTATGGTGAACGTGATGGATTTAAAGTAAAAAATGTCGATAACTATGCAGGGCATATTGATCTTGGCGAAGGAGACGAAACACTAGGGATATTTGGACACATGGATGTCGTTCCTGCAGGAGATGGCTGGGACACAGATCCTTATGAACCAGTGATCAAGGATGGAAAGATCTTTGCACGCGGATCAAGTGATGACAAAGGCCCAAGTATGGCAGCTTACTATGCGATGAAAATCATTAAAGAACTTGACTTGAAACTATCGAAAAAAGTACGTTTCGTAGTCGGTAGTGATGAAGAAAGCGGCTGGGGCGATATGGCTTATTATTTCGAACATGAAGAAGAACCAGATTTTGGTTTCTCGCCAGATGCTGAATTTCCGATTATCAATGGTGAAAAAGGAAATGTTTCTTTAGCTTTACGATTCAAAGGCGACAATGCAGGAGATTACGTATTGAAATCTTTTGTTTCCGGACTTCGCGAAAACATGGTGCCAGGAACAGCAACTGCAGCACTTCAAGTACCAAGTGCAGATGCAGCTATCGCGATGGAAGAAGCATTTTACCAATTCATCGAAGCCAATCCAGTAAGCGGAACAATTGAAGCAGACAATACGTATGTAAAAATAGAATTAGTTGGTAAAGGCGCACATGGTGCAAGCCCACAATCCGGTATCAATGCTGGTTCTTTCTTGGCATTGTTCTTAGATAACTATGAATTCTTAGGATCTGCTAAACAATTTATCCATGTAGCAGCTGCTTATGTCCATGAAGATTTCTATGGAGAAAAACTAGGAGTCGCTTATGAAGATGAAAAAATGGGCAAATTGACAATGAATGCTGGACTATTTGCTTTTGAAGAAAATGGTACAGAGGAAGCGAACTTCATCAATATGAATTTCCGTTTTCCAAAAGGTGTAACAGTAGACGGATTGCAAAGTGATATCGAACAAACAGTCGGTCAAGAAGGTGCAACAGTTACTCGAGGTGCTCGCGTAATGGAACCACATTACGTACCGATGGATGATCCCTTGGTGGCTACATTATTGCAAGTCTATGAAGACCACACTGGAGAAAAAGGCTACGAACAAATCATCGGTGGCGGAACTTACGGACGTCTGTTGAAACGTGGCGTTGCTTATGGAGCGATGTTCCCAGGATATACTGATACAATGCACCAAGCAAACGAATTTATGAGTCTTGATGACTTGTTCAGAGCAACAGCAATCTATGCAGATGCCATCTACCGTTTGGCGAAATAATTAATTAAAAAAGGATCAAGAATTGCAAATTATCTTTGCAGCCTTGATCCTTTTTTTATTTTCTACTATGGTATTCATGATACACATGATATAGATTCAACTCGTACTCTTTCTTTGCGTTCGTGACGACCGTATCCAAAATCAGTCCTGTTACTAATGAAAGAAGGGCTAAAGTCATCAATCCAGTACTTAAAATCGCAGAAGGGATGCGTGTAATGAAGCTTGTCAACATATATTCACGAATCACAGGAATCCCCGTGACCAATCCAAATAAAAAGAAGAAGATGGTCCAGATCCCAAAGAAAAGCAAAGGTTTATAATCTTTGCACATTTTGATGATCATCATGATCACTTTGAATCCGTCAGAGAATGTATTCAATTTTGATATGCTGCCTTCTGGTCGGTCCCGATATTCGATTGGGATCTCAACGAACTTGAATTTTTTATCTAGAGCATGGATCGTCAATTCCGTTTCGATTTGAAAACCAGAACTCATAATAGGGAAGCTTTTGACAAAAATTCGATTGAACCCTCGATAGCCGGTCATAACATCAAGAATTTTTGTTTTATACATTCTAGTAATTGTATTTCTAACAAGGTTATTTCCAAAATCATGGAAAGGACGCTTATTCTCATCAAAGTAGGTTCCATTTGATAGACGATCGCCAATGACCATATCTGCTTCGCCAGAACGTAATTTCTCAAGCAAACCATGTACAGCTTCGGCGGGATAAGTGTCATCGCCATCTACCATCAAATAATAATCGGCATCAATATCAAAGAACATTTGACGGATCACATTCCCTTTTCCTTGACGTGGTTCTTTCTTTACGATTGCTCCACCTTGAACGGCCAATTCGTATGTTCGATCGGTCGAATTATTATCATAGACATAAATATCTGCTTCTGGTAATTCTCGTTTAAAGTCTGCAATGACTGTTGAAATTGTTGCTTCCTCATTGTAACAAGGAATCAGAACAGCAATTTTTTCTTGTTGTTCCATTTTTCACTCTCCTTAACTATAGAAAACAAAAGCTGAATTAAAAATACCTCATAATCAAAGTAAATGCTAGTTTTTTCCCGCTAAATATCATTTATTTAAAAAGAAAATACTGGAATATGTGTTTAAAAAGACCTGTCTAAAAAATCACCCACTATAAAAGAAGGATAGGATACCTCTCTTTTAGATAGTGGGTGCGTATTCGTTATTTCATTTTTTTGACGTATTAATCTATTGCGCCCTTTTTTCTTGAAATGTCTAATACGGTTCCTGTATGAGCATCTGCTAAAAATTCATAATAAACAGTTTCGCCATCTTCTATCCGGGAAAGCCCACCCCGATAAGCGCTCGACCGAACGGCGAATTTCCGAATAGGTTCTTTTTCAAAAGAGATCCAAGCACCTTCGATTGCGCCTTCTTTTAAAAAAGATGTTTTGATATTTTCAAGCACTTGGTCTGCTGATAACACTTTTTTGCGATGATACCAAATCGTTGAAGCTACCCCACTCAATAATCCTAGACCGATCCCAACGGCTAACCCGCCTTTAAAATAGCTTAATTCGCTTTCTTCATACATGTGGATATACCTCCTTCTTCTCACTTGCTACTCTTTGTGTTTATTTTACCACACTCTCATATTTTCTTTGAAATAAATAACCGCTACCAGAAAAAATAAGCTATAATAAATACGATCGGTCTGCAGAAAAAATCATATTTTATCCGCAGATCAATATAAGTCTGAGAGGAGTTTAGTCTGAAATTTAGACGAATAGCATATGGAAGAAAAAACATTTCAACGAATCAAAGAGTTAACAGAATTACAAGGAACAAGCGGTTTTGAACAAGACGTTCGCGCCTATATGGAAAGTCATATGGAACCGCTGGTAGATGAGTTACAGTTAGATGGTTTGGGCGGCATTTTTGGGCTGCGCCACCATGAAGAAGCGGATGCACCTCGTGTAATGGTCGCAGCACATATGGATGAAGTCGGATTCATGCTGACACAAATCCAAGAAAACGGGCTTTTTAAAGTCGTACCTCTAGGCGGATGGAACCCTTACGTTGTTTCTGCTCAACGTTTTACACTTAAAACCTCTACTGGTAAGAATTATCCATGTATTTCTTCTTCCGTTCCCCCACATTTATTACGAGGAACAAGCGGACAAAAATCAGTAGAAGTAACAGATATTTTGTTCGATGCTGGGTTTGAATCAAGAGAAGAGGCAATGAGTTACGGTGTTCTTCCAGGAGACACAATCGTTCCTTACGCTGAAACGATCAAAACAGCCAACGGGAAGAATATCATCAGCAAATCGTGGGACAACCGCTATGGCTGTACAATGGTATTAGAAGCTTTAGAAGCGTTACAAAATGAAACATTAGGTCATACATTGATTGCAGGCGCAAATGTCCAAGAAGAAGTAGGCTTGCGTGGTTCTAAAGCTTCTGTCAATAAATTCAAGCCAGATCTGTTCTTTGCAGTAGACTGCTCTGCAGCAGATGACACAGTGACGAAAAATGGCACATTCGGACATTTAGGAGAAGGTACATTGATGCGTATCCAAGATCCAGGTTTGATCATGCTTCCTCGTTTGCGTGAGTACTTGCTAGATATCGCTGAAACAAACAACATCCCTTATCAATACTTTGTTTCAAAAGGCGGTACAGATGCAGGTGCTGCTCATACACAAAATGAAGGAATCCCAAGTACAGTGATTGGCGTAGTGGGACGTTATATCCATACGCATCAAACGATGTTCAGTATTCGCGATTTTGAAGCTGCACGAGAAATGTTGATTCAAACATTGAAAGGTTTAGATAAATCAACAGTGAACACGATCGTATACGGGAAATAACGCGATAGTGAAACTATAAAATCTGGCAAAAGCAACCTTTTGTCAGATTTTTTTTATAAAAAGAGGATCAATGTTTGTTAGTTCGAAAGAAAGGTGTATAATTTAATTGAAAAATACATAAACAGAAAGTAGAGGAAAAAGAATGATTATCCCAAATAGTTTAGAAGAATTAGCAGGCTACGTAGAAACTGGAAAAAGTGTATTTTTCTTTACTGCCGGCTGGTGCGGAGACTGCCGTTTTATCAAACCGCAAATGCCTGAAATCGAAAATGACTTTTCTGATTGGCAATTTATTGAAGTAGACCGTGACAAGTACATAGATGTAGCCGCTGAATGGAACATTTTTGGTATCCCAAGTTTTGTCGTGATCCAAGACGGAAAAGAATTAGGTCGTCTAGTGAATAAAGATCGTAAAACAAAACAGGAAATCGAATCGTTCCTAGAAAGTGTAATAAAAGGCTGACATCTGTTAGGAGGGGTCAAGATGAATCAAGAATATAAGAACATTTTAGTAGGTATTGACGGTAGTGAACAAGCACTTGCTGCTTTCAAAAAAGCGGTAGAAGTGGCTCGCCGTAATAATGGGAAAGTATATGTAGCAAACGTAATCGATCAGCAATTTTATAATTTTATGGGCTATGCTCCTATTGATCAAAATCTAGTCGATCAGCAAACTGAAACAGCCAAGCAAATGATCGAAGAATGTAAAGAATATGGAAAATCTGTTGATTACACAAATATAGAAGGAATTATTGCATACGGCTCTGTTCGTGAATCCATGGCAGTCAAATTGCCAAAAAAATATGCAATCGATCTAATCATGGTTGGGCAGTCTGGACTAAATGCAGTCGAACGCTTTATGACAGGAAGTGTAGCCAGCTACGTCATACGTCATTCACCTTGTGATGTCTTGATCGTTTCTGACGAAGAAGAACAGCCAAGTAATTAAGCAAGTGGAACTTGTATAACCTTTTTAATCAAACAGTAAAGGGACTGTGACAAAAGTCTTGTCACAGTCCCTTGTTACGAATAAATGGTGTTCCAGAAGAAGCTTCTTCGGAAATAAAGCATGAAAAAAATCTCATGCAGTGAATGCAATTTTTTGTTAAGATAAATCTCAGCAAAGGATAATGGAGGAAAGAACATGATTTTTGCTTATAACAAAGCACACGTCGGAGACACTTTGATGGTTATCATAGCCGACGATAAAGGAACAGAAAACACTGTCGAACGTAAATGGAATGTTGCTCGGATCAAAGATGAACAAGGTCAAGTTGTTGCTTGGAACTTTTTCCATATCTCCGATCATCTAACAATTGAAGGGAACGGCCAAGTAAGCTTAACAGATGAAGAATTAGCGAAATTGAATCGATTGATTAAAGAAGCAGGATTCGAAGAACAGCTTGAAGCTGATCATGAACCGAAGATCGTTGTCGGGTATGTAAAAACATGCGTCCCGCATCCTGACTCTGACCATTTATCGATTACTGAGACAGAAGTGGACAATGGGACAGTATTGCAAATCGTTTGCGGTGCACCAAATATCGAAGCTGGACAAAAAGTTGTCGTTGCAAAACCAGGAGCCATGATGCCAGATGGAATGATGATCTGGCCAGGAACTTTGCGAGGGGTAGACAGCTATGGAATGATTTGTTCTGCTCGTGAATTGCATTTGCCAAATGCTCCAGAAAAAAAAGGAATCTTAGTATTGCCTGAGGATGCCGTAGTCGGAGAAGTATTTCCAAAATAAAGAGGTTGTGACAAGTCTTTGTCACAACCTCTTTTTTATTAATTTTCACTATTTTGATTTTGTTTTAATGCCGATTGATCGATCGTCAATTCAACAGTAGTTGTTTTTTCTTTCGAGCCTTCATAGTAAGTGATTTTGACAGAATCTCCCACTTTTTTCTTATACAAAGCAGATTGAAGTTCTACACCAGAAGAAACTTCTTTGTCATCGATCTTAGTAATGACGTCGTATTGTTTCAATCCAGCTTTTTCAGCCGGTGTAGCTGTTTGGACATTTGTCACGATGACACCGTTAGTTACAGATGAAGGAATCTTCAAGATTTGTTCTTGTTGCTGAGTAGAAACGGCAGATAAGTCGACCATTGTGATACCTAGAGCTGGACGTGTCACTTTTCCGTCTTTTTCCAGTTGGTTGATGATATTCACTACATCGTTACTTGGGATGGCAAATCCCATTCCTTCTACGCTTACATTAGAAGTCGATTCAGAAGTACTTGCGATCTTACTTGAGTTGATACCGATAACTTGTCCTTCGATATTCACTAAAGGACCACCAGAATTTCCCGGGTTGATCGCTGCATCTGTTTGGATCGCATTGATATTGACTGTTTCGTTCGATTCATTCGTACTTGTTACTTGTCGGTTCAAGGAAGAAATGATTCCTGAAGTGACAGAATTCGCATATTCAGATCCTAATGGGGAACCAATCGCAATCGCAGGTTCACCAACCTTCAAAGCACTTGAGTCCCCAAAAGAGGCAACCGTTTCGACTTTGTCTGAATTGATCTTCAACACCGCTAAATCTGAATAGGCATCTGTTCCAACTAATTCAGCTTTTACCTTCGTACCGTCTTTCATCATGACTTCCAAACCTTGCTGTCCATCTACTACGTGATTGTTTGTGACTACATAAGCAGTATTCCCGTCTTTTTTGTAGATTACGCCGCTTCCTTCACTATAAGCTTCCAAATTACTATCATCTGAGCTGCTACTTTCTTCTTGCTGCCCGAATAATCCGCCAAAACCGCTTGATTGGTTTTGACTTTGTAAGTTGATAACAGAAACGACAGCGTCTTGAACTTTATCTACCGCTTTGGTGATCTCAGAATCTACATTGACTTTGACATTTTCCACAACTGTTTCACCGGCAGAATTTTGATTGCCGCTTGTAGCAGTAGAACTATTGTTGCCAGTGCCCATCGCTGCATAAAAAATGCCAGCTGTCAGTAGTCCTCCAACGATCCCTCCAACAAGCCCCAGACCCAACTTACGCCAGAGGCTATTATTTTTATTTTTTTTCATCTTTGGTGTCACATTTTTTCTATCCATGTGTTCCTCCTCCAATTACATTCATTTATCTACTGTTAGTATAGTCTTATTTGTTGACTTTAGTCTACTTTGAGACTTTGAACTTTTTATGAAAAACTTTAGGAAAAATCATTGTTTTCAGATGAAAATATTTGATTTTCTTTTTCCACAGATATTGTGTAAAACTACGCGGATAGGATTGGAAAAATAAGGGATAAAACATATCCACAGCCTGTGTATAAAGTGGATAAATTCTTATAAAACGTATGTTTGCCTAATGAATGTGATGAAATAAGGTAAAACAACGCTGTTTTCTGTGGATAAACCTGTGGATGTTGTGCATAACTGCTGGGGAAATCTTTTTAACAAAAATAGTCAAAATAAACATATAGACGAAAAAATTGATTATAATAAACAAAGTGAGCGTGAAGATCAAAGGAGACAAAACATGAATATCAAAATTATTTCAGTAGGAAAATTAAAAGAAAAATACTTGATCCAAGGTATCAATGAGTATGTCAAACGGCTGAATGCCTATGCGAAAATCGAATTGATCGAAGTTCCTGACGAAAAAGCCCCGGAGAATTTAAGCGAAGCGCAAATGAGACAAGTAAAAGAAAAAGAAGGAGAACGGATCTTAGCGAAAATCAAAGAACAAGAATACGTCTATGCCTTAGCAATTGAAGGGAAAAATCCCACAAGCGAATCTTTTGCTAAACAAATCGACCAATTAGGTATCCAAGGAAAAAGCCACCTTGTTTTTGTTATCGGCGGTTCTTTAGGACTCAGCGAAGCCGTCATGAAAAGAAGCAATGCTCAGATCTCTTTTGGCAAAATGACGTATCCACATCAATTGATGCGCCTGATCCTCGTCGAGCAAATCTACCGTGCCTTCCGGATCAACGCGGGGGCGCCGTATCATAAGTGATGATATTTTTTAAGAGAAAAAATTATCCCTATTTTAAATAATAGCAATAGGTAGTGGTAGGGAGAAATTTATAAATAACTTTTTTATTTGCTTTGGTAGCCAAGTAAGTTGCAAAAGAAAAATAGATACTGTTAAAAAGATAATGTAGACATAGAAACAAATACACCCGTGGTGCTAGTTAATTTTTTCCTAGAGGAAAATGTCTAAACATGTTGGTAAATCAACAAAAAAACGCATATAGTAGTCTCAAAACTCCCAAGAAATGAGGACTACATATGCGTTCATCAAAATATACTGAACATTATACAGATACTTTTATAACATTCAAGGAAATTATGAGAACTGTTTCTAACATATACCACAATT